>JAYEJL010000052.1:0-3227 GCA_034660555.1 Thermotogota bacterium | reverse complement strand
GTAAGAGATAGGATTTTATTGGTTTTGAGGCTAACGTTGTTTTTGGTTCTTCAGGTGTTTCTTTTTGTTTTGCTGTTTCTTTTTCCACTTCTGAAGGTTCTTTATAGTAATAATAGTCCTCATCGTCTTCGGTGACATATTCATATTCATTTTCATATTCTTTTTCTCCTCCTTTTGCTCCCTCTTCTTCGATGAATTCAAATTTTTTAGCTACTTCTTTTTCGATTTGTTTGTCTTTTAATTGTTCCTTTTGTTCACGAGATTTTTGGGCTTCTTGAGCAAGCATTCGGTAAACAAAAATATTTCTATAAAGCATATCTCCTATTACTAGTAAGCCAAAAAGGCCTGCGCCTGTTAATGCTGTTATTGCTATAGGATTGATTGGTTCTGGAAAACCAATTGTATAATCCACTAGCAGAATAATTCCAAAGTATACCAGTGCTGGTATGAACATTAAGAGAATTCGTAACCATTTTGGTAATATGTGTTCTTTTTCTTCGTTCTCCTCAGAGTTATTGGTTTCACCGGTTCCTTTTTTAGCCATTTCTTAGCCTCTCAAAGTTGGTTCTGCATTTTTTTCTTCCTTTTTCTTCTCTAAAAGCGTTTTCAAGATTATGTATATAACAACAGCATTAAAAATGGGTTTTTTTCTCTTTATATACGTTAAGTAAAAACAAGTACAATCATAAGTATTAAAAGGTTAACTAAAAACTTCTTCACTCCCAAAACGGAAAGGATAGAATTTTTGGTTAATGATTCTCTAAGAGGAGATTTATAGCGTTGTATACGGTTGGATTTGTTGGTATTGATAATGCGGGAAAAACCACAATTATTGATATCTTCTCAAAGAAACGCCTTACGAAAACTATTCCAACGGTAGGTATAAATCTTGAGCAGATTAATTTTTCTGAAATTGGGTTTGATTTTAGTGTCTTAGATATGGGTGGTCAGAAGAATTTCCGGTTATTATGGATTGACTACTTGAACTGTGTTGATGTTATTTTATATGTTATTGATGGAAGTGACCATGAACGATTAGATGAAGCCATTCGTGAATTCCAGAATATGCTTGTTTTAACAGAAGTTAATCCTGTTCCTATCCTTATTCTTGTTAATAAAGCTGATTTATCTAATACCTTAACAGCTTCTGAAGTGGGTGAAAAAATTGCTTCTTTACCGGAATTGAAGGATCGTGAATGGAATATCATTGAAACAAGTGCAATAACAACCAAAGGTCTTGTTGATATGTTTCTTTGGACTTATTCCCAATTATCTGGAAAACAAATTGACTTTAAAATTGACCATCATGTAAGCGCTGATAAGAAATATTATTCCCCTTGTCCTTTATTACTTGAAGAATCCGATGGTAATTATTGTCTTAATCATGATAATTTTACTCCTGTTAAAGTGGTTGCGCTTGATAACTTGATGTTCTCGGAGGATAAAGCTGACGCTTCTGAAATTATCGATGCAACAAAAGAAGAGATGATTAATCAGGGGCGAATGGTTTGTTTTAATAGTATTTTCGTCAGTGATGATGATAACTTAATTCATTGTCCCACTGATTATTCACCTATTGAAGTAGAAGGGGTCAATGCAACTAAAGATGAGTATATTGAATCCCATAATATGATGAATATAACTGGTGGGCAGAAATGTTCTGATTGTTTATATAAAATTCTCTTTTCTGCTATTCGACGTCGTGTTAAATCTGGACGAGAAGTTAATATTGATATGATCGATGATACTGTCAAAAAAAGCTGAAAAGAAACAAGAAACTTGCAAAACAGATTAATTTTATTTTTTTTCTAGTGCCTTCTGAAAAGCATCAAGGTATTTTGTTATGATATTTTCCCAGCTATATAATTCTGCTATTTCCCGTGCTATCATTCGGGCTTTTGAAAGTTTCTTTCTTGGCAGCTGCGAATGTCTTAATATTACTTCTGCTAATTTTTGGGCGGCTTCATAATCAGTTTTATTCCTTCTCTGTAAGACGTGAATACCCAAAGCCTCTTCACTTGTTCTCTCAGAAACATACATTCCGAAACCAGCTAAATCTGTTGTAATTGCTGGTACCCCTAATGCTAATGCTTCCAAGGGGGTAAGGCCAAATGGTTCATAAATAGAGGGATATACTCCTAAATTACAACCAGCAACAGCGTCATAATAATCTAATGCCAACAATTTGTCTTTTTTCGATAAATAAATAGGATAAAAAATGACTTTTACTGAATCTGTTTCTTTATTTTCCAACCCCATTTGTTTTAAAGTTTGAAAAATAGTGTCTCGTTTATTAATTTTGAAAGGAGTAATTGGCGGATTGGGTGTTTCTTCTGTTCCTATTTTCACCATTCGTTCTTCCAGTGCTTGTAACTTTCTGAGTTGTTTCGGTGTAAAGTAATACTCTACCTCTTTATATGTTAAGTACTCCCTATTTTTTCTAAATTGCTTTTCAAAATTCTTGCTTATTTTTACTTTAGCATTTTTTAGAATAGTTCGCTTTTGTTCGCTAATTTCCATTGTTAAAGTGGTTTCTTCTTTTATTCCAGAAACTGCTGTAGGAATCCAAATAAAAGCAACTATTGTCCTAGTATTTACTTTTTGTGCATTCAATGATTCATTAACCATTTTCAAGGATTGTAGAAAAACATCAATCCCTTTGTTATGAAATTCGTATCGTCCAGAGATATTGATAATGTGCAAGTTCTCAGTATTTAGGTAATAAAAGGGATAGAAATAATCTTCAATAAATTGATTAATTCTCTTTCTTGCTGTTTGTTGTTTTTGTTGTAACTTTTCCTTCGGTGCGATGGTATTCAGATTTATACCATTTGGTATGATTATATCTGCTTTTCTACCAAGAATACATTTAGTTTCTCGAGCGACAGCTTTTGAAACAGTTATGAGTAAATCTGCATGCTTAGCACATTCAACTTCTAATTGATGAGTACCTTCAACATGATATTGGTAGGCTTTCTGAGGAGGGATGGTCTCATTTTGTGACAAATAACGGTCAATAACTTTGTTGATATCTTCCTCTCCCATAGCAATATTCCGACCTAATTGTGTGGCATGTGTCATAAAAATTTTAGCCACATTCACTTGCCGTTTCACTAAAAACAATAAACCAGGTGCTGATATCCATTCATGAAAAAGTGTTACAACATCTCTCTGTTGAAAAGGAGAGCTCTCCATAAGTGTTTTTATCAGAATTCCTGTTGCCCAGC
>JAYEJL010000051.1:23288-60618 GCA_034660555.1 Thermotogota bacterium | reverse complement strand
TGATTTGAAGAAAAAGGCCCAGCTGGTTGGCTACGACACGATAAAAGATGTGGGTGTTCTCGATGAAAATATTATGGAAGAAGTCGAAAGGCTGACCGGGATAATTATAGAGCCTCTGGGAAGCAGAATGGGTTACATACTTAAAGGAAGAAAAGATAAGATTGAGGTTGCAAGATACCTTATATCACAGTTTAGTGGTTCTTCTTCTAAGATGGATTCTCGTTTTATAGAACTGAGAAATGCAGAAGCCTTTGAAAGTGTAAGAACATTTCTCACTAATTTCTTTAGTTCTGAAGGGTTAGACAGTGATTCATATACGATAGAAAAAATAACTAACGAGCTTGTTTTTATCTCTGCGCCTTCTGATCTGCTTGAGAGCGGTCTTGAAAGACTAAATAGATATGAGGACTTCTTCTTCGAAGAAAGAATCCAGCAAACCCAGCAGATTGAACAAACAATTTTTAATTCTGGCGTGAAACAGATTCTCGATTCATTCTTTTCTGATGAAATCCTTTATTCCTATGTATCGTCAGCTGAGCTTTTAATAATTTTTGGTGAAGCAAACAGTCTCAACGAAGTGAATGATTTGCTTGATACTGTAATCACGAGAATTGAAGAGAAACAGAGAATGCAGGAAGAGAGTATTTCGGCAAATAGAACATCACGATTGATCCCATTTATTCCTTCCTGGGATAATGAGAAATTTAGTTCATATATGTTGGATTTCCTCGGTGATGAAGCATATAACACTATAAAAATCGTTAAAAGTGGCACAGGTTATCTTGTTGTTGGGAACGAAAAAACAATCGATCTTGTTGAAAAAGAAGCAGAACGTATTAGAGAAATGCAGAATCCATATTATGCAGTTGTGAGACAAATTCCACCAATTTCCGAGCTTACCAGATTGTTTAGCAGTTTGGGGATAAATATAGAAATACTTCCAGTGGAATCAAAATTCATTTTCCTGGGGCCAAGAGAACAGGTGTTAAAAGCGCAGGAAATTGTAGAGGAAGTTAATACAGGTGTTAGTGTTTCAGAAGATGGGGATTATGAAAAAGAAAAAATAATATACGATTTCTTATCCATAGATGAACAGGATATTGGCAGCATGGAGCAAATTTTTGAGAAATTGAGTATTGGGGTAGAATTGATCAATTCTCCAGGCGGTGTGCTTGCGATAGGAACCAAAGATGAGATAGAGAAATCCAAGAACCTTGTGAAATCAGTCAGGGAAAGAAAACCGATTACTGAAGATGTACCAGAAGATATCGTGTACAGAATTTTGCCACTTGAAGAAAATATAGGGATTGAAGACTTACAGGAACTTAGCGGTCATATGGCTTATGATGCATACATTGTAAAACTAGCCAATAGTCTTGTTGTAGTTGGAAACAAGGAAGAAGTTGAGAATTTCATTGCTTTATACGAAAACATTATTAAGAAGGAACGGGGAGAACTTAAGGTAGCAGACAGGAAATTACCCTTTGAGCAATTGACGAATATTGTTGATACACTTGGACTCAATATTGAATTGCTTGAAACGGGAGAAAAATATCTGTTCTATGGTGATGATTATGCAATATCATCGCTCGAATCAATAATAAATGAGGTTACTGCGGAAGGAACCGATGGTACCCGACCAATTAAAACAAAAGAAGTGAGGCTTCTTGAATCCGATATAGAAAAGGAAACATTGTCGGTAATCGCTGATGATTTAGGATTGAGACTGAGCTTCCACAGTTATGACAATCAAATTGCAATTATCGGAGATTCTCAAACCCTCGATTATTTCATGAACGTTGTAGAACAATTGCAGACAGAAAAAGGGAAAAAACTTGAATACAGGTTAATAAAGAATAAGAATCTGCCATCTGTTGATGAACTCAACGAAATATTTGTGGGCATTAAGGCTGGTATTTCAATAAAAACAGTTGGAGACTATCTTGCATTGATAGGTTCTGAAACGGATATTTCAAAAGCATTAGAGCTGCTCGATAAGGTATCATACAGGGCTGAAGAAATAACTGATGGCGAGGACATCGAAAGTTCTTACAGTCTATTAAAGATTCCTGAGGGATTTGATGTTGAAGACTTAAGAGTTATTGCTGAAAGAATTGGTATAAAAGCGGATATCATCCCCACAGGTGTTGCTGCTCTTGTAATAGGTGAAAAAGATTCAATAGCTTCTCTAAATAATGTTCTTTCAACCATGTATGATTTTGGAGAAAGAACGGAAGGCGTAAGATACAGTTACGAAATAATCACCATACCGACAAATCTAACACTAAATGAGATTAAGGAATTATTTGATACAGTTGGACTTGAACTCAATTTGCTGGAAATAACCGGTAAGATTGTTCTTGTTGGTAATAAACAGGATATCGATGATGGAATGGAGATAATTAAGGAATTTACTCCAGAAATAACTGGTGATGCCGCAGAGGTAACCATTGAGAGAAAGAAAGAAATCCTGCTTTTTGATACATCAATAGGTTTAACTGAATTAAAAGAATTAATTGATAGGATAGAAATGGATATCAGTATTTCAGCTGTTGGTACACAGTTTGTTGCTGTAGGTTATCCAGAAGAACTCAGCAGTTTTGAAGGACTTCTGGAAAAACTACAAAAAGTTGAACCAGATGAGGATAACGAAACTAAACCAGCAGGTTATATTATTGTCGAAAAACCCTCAGCTTTAACTCAGCAAACGATAGAAGAATTATTTAGCAAAATAAATCTTGATTTGCAGATTCAAGAGTTTGACAGCACGCTTGTTTTAGTAGGTAGTAGCGAGCATCTGGTAAAAGCCCGTGTATTTTTGAAGGATTTAGATTTAAGGGAACAGGAAGAATCACAGGAAGAAGAGATTATTCCGGAACCAGAAAAGGGATATATATTTACATCTATTCCTGAAAAAACAACACTGGAAGAGGTAAGAAATGTTCTTAGAAAACTTAAAGTTGATGTAGAGCTTGTAGTTGCAGGTGACTCACTGGTAATTACAGGAATTACAGAGAATATTACCAAGGCCAACGAAATACTCTCCAACCTTCGTGAAATGCTTACAAGCCCTGAAACAGCCAAGTTGATATACGATGTTATTCCATACCCCTCAGATATAGATATATCAGTTGTAAAAGATGCTCTTGATTCCTTGAAGGTTGAAGGCGAATTGCTTAAGAGTGATGGCAAATTACTCATGATTGGTTCTTCAACAGAGATAGATAAGATAAAAAATCTTATAAAAATGTTAAAACCGGAAGTTGATGAAGAGGGAAAAGAGGTAGAAGAAGAAGCAGAGAAAGAGATAATGCTTTTTGATACAGCGATTGGGTTAACGGAGCTGACGCAACTGATCGATCAAATAGGCATGAAAATGGCAGTATCGGCAATAGGAACGCAATATGTAGCGGTTGGAGACAAAGAAACGCTGGATAATTTTGATGAATTGTTGGAACGCTTAAAGGTTATTGAGCCAACAGAAGAATCGACAGAGGTAGAACTTGAATACAGAATAACGGAGAAACCTGAAATGGTTACAGCAGAAGCGCTGGGTACGTTATTCGAGAAGATAAAGCTTGAGATAGGAGTAATGGGTTTTGAGAACACGGTAGTGATGGTAGGGACTGCTGAAGATCTGGATAGGGCAGAGGTGTTCATAGAAGATCTCAGGAAGCAGGAAAAGGCAGAAGAAGAGCAGGTAGAACCTGAACCTGAAAAAGGTTATGTATTTACTCCTATTCCAGAGGGGACCACGATAGATGAACTACAGTCTATATTGATGAAGGTAGAACTGGAAGCTGAACTGGCACCAGCAGGAAAAGATGCCATCATTATAGGTACTGATGATCAGATAGCCGAGGTTCAAAACGTTATCGCTACAATGATCAGATTGGGCAAAGAACCTCAGGAAATTGTAAAACTTGATTATCAGCTAATAGAGGAAGCGTCGGCACTTTCAATATCAGAACTTCAGGAGCTAATGAACAAAGTTGGTGTGTCAGTGGATATCATGGAGATCTCCGGAAAATTTGTGTTGATAGGTACAACCGGAGAAATCAAAAGAGGAAAGCAAATAATCGAAAGCTTTGGTCCGGGTGAAGAAGAAACAGAAGAAGCAACACAGGTAAAAAAGGAAATTTTGGTGTTTGAATCCATGCTCGATTATGAAAGCATGTCCGAACTTGTGAGTAATCTGGAACTTGATGTGGCTATTTCGCGAGTGGATAATCAGTATATAGCAGTGGGAACTGCTGATGTCCTGAAACAGCTTGAAAACTTAAATGAAAGATTAAAAACCATTGAAACAGAAGATATGGAATATAAGGTAACAGAAAGCATAACAGGAATAAAAGCAGCCATCCTTAATGATCTTTTTGAAAAGCTAAAACTTGGTGTGACGGCTGTTGAGTTTGATGGTTCCTATGTATTGATAGGCATTAAAGTTGATCTGGCACGCGCGAAGTCATTTATGGATGACCTTTCAGAACAGGAAAAAATGAAGGAAGAAACGATTGAGCCAGAGACAGACAAGGGTTATGCATTTTCTGTAATACCTGAAAATACAACATTTGAAGAATTGCAAACCATGTTGAGGAAGGTTGACACAAATGTTGAGCTGGTAAAGATCGGTAATAATGCACTGCTTATAGGCACAGCTGAAGCGATAACTCAGGCTAAAAAAATGATTTCAACATTGAATAACCTGTCCGATAGAAAAGGTGAAACAGTTTACAGCTATAAAGTAGTAACCAAACCATCTCAGTTAACAACCTCAATTCTTGAGGAAATTGTAAATAATCTCAAGCTGGGCGTTGAAATCATAAGTATCGGAAATTCATACATGCTAATAGGTGAAGAAAACGAGCTCCAGCGACTGGAACATATCGTAAGCGAGTTTTCTGTAGATGATGAAACCGTAAAAGATAAAACCGGGGAATATCTTGTTATCCAGTTGCCTGAAAATATAGTTTCAGAAAAACTTGAAGGTGTTTTTGAATCATTAAATATCACTGTAAGTGTAATGCAGATGGATGACATTGCAGTATTAACAGGTGATGCGACTTCCTTGAACAGCGCTCAAGACTTGCTCGATCATCTGAAAAGAACCACTGCATCCACAGAAACAGAGCAAATTAATGGGACACAAATGAGATATTCGATTGTAGAAATTCCTGATAACATGACACTTCAGGATATGCAGTCTATTTCAGATGTGTTGAATCTCAAACTATCCTTCCAGGAAGTAGGTAACAGGATAATCGTAGCAGGAGCCGAGAGGGAAATCGGTAAGCTTCAGGAGGTCATTACCAAACTGTCTGGAACGGCGGAAGTAACATCTGTCAAAGATATGCAGCTATTGCAGAAAATTCCGGGCGTTCAGGCAGAAACAATGCTAAACTACCTGATTACAAAGGGGATAACACTTGATGGGCTCTTTGAAATCGGGAATTCTTATCTCGCCATAGGAACCAAAGCAATGCTGGAAAGAGCCTCAGAGTCTATAGATTATCTCGCTACCAGCAGCAGAGGTTACTACGAAATTATCGAATTGTCTTCAAAGTTCTCTGTGGATTCGCTGGAAGAGATAATTTCGCAGCTTTCTTTGAGTGTCTCATTAATTCCAACTAGTGGTGGTAATGTAGTTGCAATTGGTAACGAAGAAAATGTAAATCTTTTGAAGGAAATTATTGGCAGTACCATAGAGATTGGTGCTGAAATCAAGTATGATGTGGTAGACGTACCCGAAGCACTTGACTCAGAAAGAATTCAGGAGATAATAAATGGATTGGGTCTTGAACTTACGAACGTTGTACTTGACAACAAAGTATTGCTTATTGGTAATGCGGGAGAAGTTGAAACCACTTCACTGGCTATAAGAGATATATCTTCGCAGTTTAGATCACAAATAACCGATATGGCAGAACTGGAAACATCACGATTGCCATCTGTTTCCGGTTGGGACGTAGAGAGCATAAAGGAATATCTGGAAGCTGCAGATGTGAAACTAAAGGAAATCTTCAATTACAACACTATATTGATAGGTCTTGGTACTGAAGAAGATTTGAAGGCAGCGGAAGAATTGCTTGCTTTCCTTGTAGAGGAAGGAAGTACCACATATAAGAAATTAAATAAACTTGATATAGAAAACGAAAAGCTGGATAGCATAATTGGAAATCTTGGTGTTTCGGTGAATTATGTTGAACTGGATGGTTCCTGGTTATTAACAGGACCGGAAAAAGATCTGGAGAGACTGATCGAAGCCCTCGAGGGTATAGAAACGGACAGAAAACAATTTACTGAATACCTGAAGAACATCACATTGAGTCCAGATGAACTTGAAGGGTTTATAAAGACATCCTATCCTGAAATTGAGTTCACTTATCTGGAGAATCTGAAACTGGTTATCCTGAAATCAGAAGATAAACAAAAACTTGAAGAAGCAAAAGAACAGATCACAGATCTCCACGAGGAATTACTGGAAAAGGATCTTGACAAAAAGATCTCTTTTGAAGATGAACTGATATCTATCAATGTCAGAAATGAAGATCTGCAGAGTGTAGTTATGCATGTGGCTTCGAAGCTGGACAAATCCATACTCTTCTCGGAAGATCTGGAACTTAGCTTTACTATGTTCCTCAGTAAGGTGACCTGGGAAGAATTTTTGGATACTCTTGTTTCCAGTACACCGGTAAAATATGAACAAATCGGTAAGGTATACAACATATACAAGCATAAGGTTACCGAACCCACCGAGACAGCCACAGAAGAGCAGATCTACAAGGTTCAGCATAACCAGGAGGAAATAAAACAATTGCTCGAGTTCTACGGAGCTACTGTTCATCTTGATGTAACCAACGGAATATTGGTTGTTAAGAACATCACCAAATCAAGGGTTCAGGAAATTTTCGAACAGGTTGGAGAAACAGTTAACGCACCGAAGAAACAAGTGAGAATAGAAACGAGACTGGTTGATAAGTCTTTGCTTGATGACGCAATAAGAGACCTTTCTGCTGAAGTAAGTTTCGGAGAACCAAAGTTATCTATTGATAGTGATACCATAGGACTTTCTTTTAAACTACTCGATACAGTGGAATTTGACAAACTCCTCCAAAAAATGCTCACAACAGGTGGGGCTAGCATAAGTGCTGAATTGAGAGATAACAACTCACTTAATAACATAATTGCACAACCCTCAGTAGTTGCAATGAGTGGAGAAGAAGCAAAAATACATATTGGTGAAAGTATACCGTTGACAGAGATTATTAGAACTGAAGATGGTGAAATAATCGAGCAACAGGTAGATTACCTTAAAAGCGGAGTGGATTTAAAGATTACTCCAATAATTAATGCAGATGGTACGATAGTCCTGGATCTTGATATCAAGGTAAGTGAACCCAGAGAATATCAAACGTCTAAAGGGAATTTCTTCTGGGGTGAAAATGCGCGACAGGCTACTACTAAATTGACCATAAAGGATGGCAACACATTAACTATTGGAGGATTGGTCAAGGAAACGGAAAATGACAACACAACGAAAATGCCCTTTCTTGGAGACCTACCCTTTGTAGGAAAGTTCTTCACTTCAACAACAAAAACAAGTGACAAGAGAGAACTGGTGATATTTATAACAGCAAAGGTGGTGGAACCTTGAGACGTTCAGCGGTCTTTGCAAGCAAGTTTTACGCGGGAACGAAGGATGAGTTGATATCTCAAATTGAGTCGTGTTTTAAAAGTAAAATAGGACCGGGTGAGTTGCCGAATAGAGATCAAATAAATGAATTGAAAAGAAGTTTGGGATTGATATCCCCTCATGCGGGATATATGTTCAGCGGTCCGGTTGCCGCTCATGGTTTTCATTATTTGTGCAATTATGGGAAGCCAAAGCGTGTGGTTATGCTGGGTCCAAATCACAGTGGATACGGTAGTGAATTGTCCGTCTGGCCGGAAGGAGAATGGAACACACCTCTTGGAGATGTCAAGGTGGACGAACAACTGGCAGACGAAATTATTGAAGGTTCAAGGGAAACACTTACAGGTGACACAACAGCTCATTTATATGAGCACTGTCTGGAAGTACAGTTACCATTCCTCCAGTATTGTTTTGGCAATGATTTTACCATTGTACCCATAGTGATGACCAACCAGAGCAAAGTTGCAGTAGAAAGGATTGTTAAAATCCTTTCCTTTGTAGTGAAGGAACCGGGAACACTTATCATCGCTTCATCGGATTTGAATCACTACGAAGATCACGAAACAACGATGAAAAAAGGAGAGCTGTTGATAGAAGAGATAAAAGAAAGAAATGTTGATAATCTTTATTCTACTGCCAGAAAAAATCGGATAACAGCCTGCGGACTTGGTCCCATAGCGGTAGTTATAAGTCTTTTTGATGAAATTGAAATTTTAAAGCATACAACCAGCGCTGAAGCTTCAGGCGACAGATTTCATACGGTTGGGTATCTTTCAGCGTTTGCAAAGTAGCAATACTATATTTTAATGATTCATTTACTTCTATAAATAACCTGTCTACTTGTAAATCGGGTTTAATGCCCGTAATTTATGTTGCAGATTAAATCTCCATAGCATGATATAATTTTCGTGGAGGTGCTTTAATGAAGTTTATCGGGCTGTTGACGTTATTTCTGGTAATACCGGTTCTTTTTTTTGGTAACACATTGTCTCTGGAGATTTTTCATTCAGATTTTTTCAAGTACGAAGGACTTGAATATATAGCATGTGATGGAGGGACGATAAAATATTATTCAGCTCCGACAGTTAAGTTACTCAACGAATATGGGCTTTCTTTTTCATATATTGAGAATCGTTCCAGTAATTTCTTTGATGAAATGGGATTGCCAGTAATGGCAAAAATTTATTATGGAACAGTATTTGATTCCAATCCTGATGGAGTGTTTGGTTACAAAGTTGGCAATAGAACGGGGTTAATGTCAGCTGGATTTAAACAATTTGGCTGGTATCTTGGTTTATTTCCGGAACTGTATTTAAGGTTACAGGCGGTTTATGTGAGTCTGGGAACCGGGATAGAGATTGGCAACTTTTTTGATGGAGAGGTTACTTCTTCCTGGGAAGTAAATCTTGAACTGGGATACACATTTTAGGGTGATGTTATGCGAGAAACAGCGACGGTAGTTAGTGTAAAAGATGATATAGCGATACTTACGAAAATCAGATCTGAGGCGTGCAAAGCTTGCCCGGTTAAAGGAACATGTAGTTCAGCGAGCGGATCAAGAGAGATAAGAATAAAAGCGAGAAAAGGCGACATTGAGTTGAAACCGGGAGATCTGGTAGAGATAGAAGTAAAGAATTTTTCAGCGACAAAAGTAGCCATGCTTCTTTATGGAATACCTTTAGCTGTATTTATAGGTATACTGGTTATTATGCATTATGCAGGGGCACCTGATAATTATTCTCTTTTAATGTCATTTACCGGGCTGGGTATAACTTATTTTATGATATATCGTTATGATAAAAAGAATCGCGAAAAAATTATGCCAACGGTGGTTAGAAAGGTGAATTATTCAGATGTACTTGAACATCCATGGTGACACACTGAGGCTTCTTGAATTCAGAAAAATCCTCGATAGAATTGCTTCATTTACTTCGACTGACTATGGAATGCGTTTAATTCGAGAATCAAAACCGTTAGAAGAGCCAGAAGATAGATTGGAACGATCAAGACAGATGAGAAATTTGTTGTACGCTCATGGGGACATCCCACTGGGTGGTATTCATGATATTACAGGCTTTATCGAAAAAATCGAACGATCCTACGTGCTTGAAGGCAAGGAATTGAAGAAGATCTCAAGAACCCTTGATTCTCTATCCAGTCTTAAGGAGTTTTTAAACAAGGTGTCAGAGGAGTACCCTTCAGTCTGGGACATAGCAAAGGGCTTTTACGAAATGAAATCCCTCGTCAAAAAGATTGACAGATGCATAGGAGAAGAGGGGGAAGTTCTTGACAAAGCCAGTCCCGATTTGAAAAAAATACGTGGGAACCTTAAAAAGCTTACCCACTCTTTGAGACAAAAGATGGACAATATACTATCAAAATACAAAGAAAGTTTATCTGAGAACCTTGTCCTGACCCGTGAGGGAAGATATGTTATTCCCCTACAGGCATCCAAGAAAAATATGTATGAAGGCATTTTGCATGGTGCTTCATCAACAGGCATGACTGTTTATTTTGAACCAAAAGAACTGGTATCCCTCAACAATGAACTCAGGTTGCTGAGGTCGCAAGAAAGAGAAGAGGTAAACAGAATACTCAGAAAGCTGACAGAGGTTTTTAAGGAGAATCTTCATGGGATTGAGCAAAATATTGAACTATTCTCTGAAATTGACTTCATGTATGCTAGCGCACGATATTCTATGAAAAAGAATGCGTCGTTTATTTTTCCAGGGGAAAAAACAAGTCTTTCGTTAAGGGAAGCTCGACACCCACTGATTAACGAAGACGATGTAGTACCAATAAATTTTGAGCTGCCCGAGAAAATCAACTCGGTAGTTATTACCGGCCCTAATACCGGAGGAAAAACTGTTGCGTTGAAAACAGTAGGACTTGCTGTCCTGCTTTCGCTTTCAGGACTTCCTGTGCTGGCAAGAAGTGACTCAAAAATAAAGAAGTTTAATAAATTGTTTGCGGATATTGGAGATGAACAATCAATAGAGCAGAGTTTGAGTACCTTTTCATCGCATATGGGTAGAATTGTGCGTATTGTCAAAGAAGCGGATGAGCATTCTCTGGTGCTGCTTGATGAGCTGGGAGCAGGAACGGATCCTATAGAAGGTTCGGGTTTGTCCATGGCTATTATAGACAGTCTGATAGACATAGGAGCTAAATCAGTTGTGACTACCCATCTTTCTCCAATAAAGCTTCACGCAATTGAAAGAGAAGACATCATGAATGCTAGCGTAGAATTCGATGTGAGAACATTAAAACCTACATATCATTTGATAATGGGCGTTCCTGGAAGTTCTAATGCTATTAAAATATCGAAGAGATTGGGCCTGTCAGAAGAAATACTGGAAAAAGCGGAAAAATATCTTGCGACTGAAGCCATGGATTTTGAGGCAGCCATAGGAAAACTCAATGAAGAGAAGTCAAGGGTAGAACAGATAAAAAGAGATGCCGAGGGTGAAAAAAAGGAACTGTCCTCGCTCAAAAATAAATTTGAAGAGAAACTCGATGCACTTAAAAACAAGCGTTATAAAGAAGTTAGCGAAGAACTATCTGATCTTGAAGAACGTGTAGATGGGCTATTGAAGGAAGTGGAAAATGCCATCAATCTTTCTCGTTCGGAAAAGGAAGAAGACAAGATTAAAGCGGTAAAACTCCTGCAAGATGTGAAAAAGAAGATAAAGGAAGTACCTATAAAACCCGAGATAAAAGATAATGGTAATGAGAAAATAAAAGTAGGTGATACTGTCAAAGACAGAGATACAGGATTGACAGGCGAGGTAACGTCAATAGAAGGCGAGAATTTTGTAATAAAAGCGGGCAAAATTACTGTAAAACTCGCTCCGGAAAATCTGATGAAGCTTTCTGGCAAAAATGAAAAGAAAGAAATATCCAGGGAAGATAGTTACATAAACACATCAAAAACTTCAACGACCAATGAGATTGATATAAGAGGAAGTGTAGTTGACGATATTCCATTTCTTCTGGATGATTTCATAAAGGGACTAAAAACTGGAAATCACAAAAAAGGCTATATAATACATGGAAAGGGTACGGGAAGACTTGCGTCGGCAGTGTGGGATTATGTAAGAAACCAAAATAAGATAAAGAGCTTTAGAATAGGAACACCCAGGGAAGGCGGACATGGAGTAACTGTAATTGAGGTTTAGCGATGAATAAATTATCATGCGGGATTGATATAGTTAAAGTAGACAGAGTAACAGATGAACTGGCTGGAAGAATTCTTGGCGATAAAGAAGCCAGTATTTATAACACCTTTTTAAATGAGTCAAGGAAGAGAGAATTTGCTGCAGGTAGATTTGCTGCAAAAGAAGCCTTTGTGAAGGCCTCAAATATGAAGGAACTGGATTTCAAAAGTATTCAGTTTATCAATGATGAAGCTGGATGCCCTATACCAGATGATACCTTAAAGAACATGGTTAATATTTCAGAAATTAGTGTGAGTATCTCGCATGAACATGATTATGCCGTGGCAGTAGTTGTTATGTTGAAGGGGGAAGATTAGTATGGCAAGTATTCCTGAAGACGTAAAGAAAAAGGTTGAGGAATTGAGAGAGAAAATCAGATATCACAATTACAGATATTATATAAAAAATGACCCGGTTATTACTGATAGGGAATACGATAGCTTGATGGATGAACTGAAATCATATGAAGAGAAGTACCCCAAGATTGTTACCCCCGATTCCCCTACACAGAGGGTAGGGAACAAACCACAGGAAGGATTTGAAGAGGTAAGACACAGATATCGACTGTACAGTCTGGACAATACATATTCTGATAAAGAGGTTCAGGCGTTCGATAAGAGAGTAAAAAAGAATCTTGGAGTAGCTGATATAGAATATGTGTGCGAACTGAAAATCGATGGTTTATCCATATCTTTGACCTATGAAAACGGAAGTCTTGTAACAGGTGCGACAAGAGGAGATGGTTATGTAGGAGAAGATGTAACCGAGAACATCAAGACTATAAAAACCATACCACTAAGACTTTTCAAAGATATATCAATTGAAGTTCGCGGAGAAGTTTGCCTCCCAAGGGATGAATTCAATAAAATAAATGATGAACGACAGAAAAATGGATCCAATCTATTTGCAAATCCAAGAAATGCTGCTTCTGGTACACTAAGGCAGCTTGATCCAAGAAAAGTAGCCAAAAGAAACCTCGATGCGTTTTTTTATCAGATAGTTTTCCCGCTGGAATATGATCTTGAAACCCAGGTAGATGTGCTTGAATTTCTCGGAGAGCTTGGTTTTAAGACAGAACCAAATGCCGAAAAAGTCAGGAATGTTGATGGAATTATTGAATATGCAGACAACTGGCAAAGTAAAAAGAATGATCTGAATTACGATGTTGACGGAGTTGTAATAAAGGTTAACAAAATAGCGCATCAGGATAAATTGGGATACACAGCTAAAAATCCTTGCTGGGCTATTGCATATAAGTTTCCTGCAGAACAGGCAAGAACCAAACTCAAGAAAGTCAATTTCCAGGTAGGTCGTACCGGAACTATAACGCCTGTCGCCGAGCTTGATCCAGTACAACTATCTGGAACCACAGTTAGAAGAGCAACCCTACATAACTTTGATTATGTTGAAGAAAGGGACATAAGAGAAGGTGACGTAGTTCTTGTTGAAAAGGCAGGCGAAATAATTCCACAGGTTATTAAATCTATAAAAGAAGAGCGCGATGGTTCTGAAAAGAAAATCGAACCTCCAGAAAAGTGTCCGGTTTGTGGAGACGATGTGGGGAAAGAAAAAGAAGATGAAGTTGCATTTAAATGTATGAATTCTGTGTGTCCGGCAAAAGTAAAAAGGCGGATACGGCATTTTGTTTCAAGAGATGCAATGGATATCAGTGGGGTTGGAGAGAAAATGGTTGAAAGGCTCGTTAATGAAGACATCATTGACAAACCATCGGATCTTTATAAAATGTCACCGGAAGATCTAAGGAAATTGGGTGAAGGTATAGGTGAGAAAACAGTTGAAAACTTTTTCAAAGAAATCGATAAAAGCAGAAACAATCCTCTCCATAAATTATTGGTAGGGCTGGGTATTCCAGGCGTAGGAAGCAAACTTGCTATGGATCTAGCGAGATATTTTAAGTCGCTAGAAAACCTGAAAAAAGCGGCCAGGGATGATCTGGAAGAGATACCTGGAGTCGGTTCTGATCTTGCAAAAAAGATAAGCGAATTTTTCAGCAAGGATCACATAAAAAAAGAGATTCAGGTGTTCGAAGAAGAGGTTAACACAACAGAAGAAGTTGAAAAGGTAGAAACGAACTTGAAAGGCATAACAGTAGTACTAACAGGAAAACTTGAAAAACTTTCGAGAAAGGAAGCTACGGAGTTATTAACCGCAATGGGTGCTGATGTAACATCGTCGGTTTCAAAAAATACTGATTTGCTGGTTAAGGGTGAAGATCCTGGATCAAAATATGATAGAGCAAAGGAATTGGGAGTAAAGATCATTGAAGAAGACGAATTTTATGACCTGATTGGAGGCGTTGATCAATGATATATCTTGATAACAATGCCACTACAAAGGTTGATCGCAATGTTTTAGAAAGAATGAACTTCTTTCACAGTAAAGAATACGGAAATCCTAATGCCGTTCACTATATGGGAATTAAAGCGGAAAATGTAATGGAGGATGCAAGAAAGAAAATAGCTGAACTTTTAAAGTCAAAACCGGAAGAAATTTATTTTACCTCCAGCGCAACTGAATCAATTAACTGGGTACTAAGATCTTCTGTTTTTCATAGAAAAGGAAAAAATAAAGTGGTGACAACAGGCATAGAACACAAGGCTGTTCTTGATACCTTGAGGGATTTGAAGAATCTTTATAATATAGAAATAGTAACAGTAAAACCTGACAATAATGGCGTGGTAAGTTCTGAAAAATTAATTGAAGAGATCGACGAAGATACATTCTTTGTTTCATTGATGGCTGTAAACAACATAACTGGAGTAATTCAAACCTATGAAGAGATTGGTAAGTATTTAGAAAACAAAGAGATACTTTTTCACATAGACGCTGTTCAAGCAATAGGCAAGCTGGATTTTAACTTCGATAGGGCACGCTGTGATTTCGCATCATTTAGTGGGCACAAGTTCCATGGCCCTAAAGGAGTTGGGTTGCTGTATGCCAAAAAAGGCATTCCCATTAGACCAGTGGTTACAGGTGGTGGTCAGGAACGCGGAATGAGATCAGGTACCCAAAATGTTCCGGGGATTGCAGGAATTGCCCTTGCGCTGCAAAAATCATTTGAATCACTTAATGATGTTAATCAAAGAGTTAACGATTATAAGATAAGAATAATCGAAGAGATTGAATCACAGGGTGGAATGGTGAATGGCTCACCGGAAAAAACAGTTGTCAATACGATTAACGCATCATTCACCGGAATTAAGGGAGAAGTTATTGTGAATGCATTATCTGAACAGGGTGTATATGTTGGTATCTCTTCTGCGTGTTCAACACTGGATGGTGAAGGTGATTATGTTCTTAAAGCGATGAACATCAGCGATGAAGCGATTTCCGGATCTTTTCGGATAAGTATGTCGAGATATACAACGAGTGAAGAAATTGATGAATTTATAGAAATATTGAGAAATGTCGTTTCATTTTTGAATTTTTAGCTTTTATTGGTTATAATTGAATATAATCAACCATAATGGGTTTTCTGAGGTGAATGATATGCTTACAAGCATGACAGGGTTTGCAAAGGCTGAAAACGAGAAAAACGATATACACTGCACCATTGAAATAAAAAGCGTGAATTCAAAATATCTAAAGATTGATGCAAATGTACCCGGTGGTTTTTCTGAAATAGAGGTCAAAACTTCAAGGTTTTTAAGAGAGAGATTGAAGCGTGGCTCAATAAAAGTATTTATAGATGTTGTTTTTTTAAAGAAAACCGATCTCATACAGGTCGATCTAGGATTAGCAGGAGCTTATTACAATGCTTTAAAGACAATAGCTGATGAATTTAAGATTCCAGATAGGGTGACTCTAGGAGTAATGTCCGGAATGAAGGACATAATGAAGTATCAGGTTTCAAGTGAACTTAATGAAAAGATATGGGGCTGCCTGGAAGAAGCGCTGCAGAAAGCCATAGACAATCTAAATGAAGACAGGAAAAATGAAGGCCAGAAATTATATAAGGTTATGAAGGATTACCTTGAGAAACTCAATGAAGTCGCAAATGAGCTGGACAAAGCTTCCAGTGATTTCGTGGATTACTATAGGAATTTGATTTCACAAAGGATATCAGATCTTGTAGAACATGAGCTCGATACAGAAAGGCTTGAACAGGAAGTTGCCCTGCTCGCTGAGAAGGCTGACATTAGTGAAGAGATTGTAAGATTGAAATCGCATATAGATTCGTTTTCGGAAATACTGGATGATGGAAATGAAGTTGGACTTAGACTTGATTTCTTATGTCAGGAGATGCATAGAGAATTATCGACCATCGCAGCGAAATCGAAGAAAATGGAGATATCTTCACTGAGTGTAGAGGGAAGAACACTTGTTAACAAACTAAGAGAACAGGTACAAAACGTGGAATAGGAGGTGTCCTGAATTGTATGGCTTAATCAATGTAGGCTTTGGAAATGTAATCATTGGTGACAGGGTAATTGCTATAGTTAATCCTGAATCTGCTCCATTAAAAAGATTAAAAGAAGTGGCTAAAGAAGAAGGTAAACTTATTGATGCCACATATGGAAGAAAGACCAGGGCTATTGTCATAACTGACAGTAATCATATAATACTCAGTGCCATTCAGCCTGAAACAATAGCTTCAAGGTTCATGCAGACCTTTACAGACATAGAAAAGTTGATTGAAGAAATTCGAGAAGCCGGGAGAAACGCAGCTAAATGAATGGAATCCCCTTTATAATAACCGGACCATCAGGTGTGGGTAAAACGTCAATAATAAAAAAGGTACTGGAAAAATTCGAAGATTTTACTTTTTCCGTGTCATATACAACCAGACCAAAAAGAAAAGGCGAAAAGGAAGGTACAGACTACTACTTTGTTTCTGACGAAAAGTTCAAAGAAATGGTTAAAACAGGAGAACTGCTTGAATGGGCAGAGGTTCATGGTTATATGTACGGCACATCTTCGAGTTTTGTAAAAGGGAAGGTTGAAAATGGAATAAGTGTTATCCTTGATATTGATGTTCAAGGAGGACTGAATGTGCTGAAGAAGATTGATGATATAGTATCGATATTTATTTCACCACCTTCATTTGAAGTTTTAAAAGAAAGATTGATAAAAAGAGGAACCGAAAAAAATGAAGACATATCAAGAAGATTAAGTGATGCAAAATGGGAATTATCACATCTTTCGGATTTTCATTATGTTGTTGTAAATAAGAGTATACAACAGGCCTCGAAAAGTATAGAATCGATAATAATTGCTGAGCAATTAAAAACAGATAGAGTGAAAGACAGACTGGGAATAGAAGAAATGAGTATAGAAGAGGAGTGAGGAATAAGTTATGATGATAATTAACTATGATAAGCTGCTCAAAAGGATAAAACATAAGTATGCGATACCAATAGCAGCATCAAGGAGAGCGGAAGAACTGGAAGATTTTGGAAGGCCTAAAATCGATCAGACTGTGGTAAAAGATCTTGGAGATCGTGTCAGCATTGCGTTGAAAGAACTCGAGGAAGGCGTAATAAGAATAAGAAACGAAGAGATGTTAAGGATATTGCTGCCTAAGGTAGACTAAAATGTCATCAATTCTGAAAAACAGGAAAATACTGATTTGTGTAAGCAGCGGAATTGCTCTGTACAAGACAGTAGGATTGGTCAGTTCACTGAGAAAATTGGGTGCTGAAATTAAAGTAGTAATGACACCCAACGCCAAAAAAATGGTGTCTGAAATTGTGTTTTCTTCCGTTGGCAGTTGTTCTGTATATGCTGACATGTTTGATATAAACAATGGATGGATACCTCATACTGACCTATCAAATTGGGCTGAATTACTTATTGTTACACCGGCAACAGCCAATTCAATAGCTAAGATAAATCATGGAATTGCAGACAATCTTCTTCTTGCTGTATGTATTGCCTTTCAGGGTAAAAAGATGCTCGTTCCAACCATGAATATAAGAATGTATGAGAACACAACCACGCAGGAAAATCTAAAATCTCTTCAGGAAAAAGGCTGGGAGATACTTGAACCGGGCTTTGGACATCTTGCTTGTGGTGATATAGGTCCTGGAAGATATCCTGAGAACGATGTGATACTTCAGAATATTGAATATATGCTGTATGATAAGATTTTGGAAAATCATAACGTTTTGGTGACTGCAGGGCCAACACGTGAAAAAGTTGATAGTGTACGTTATGTCAGCAATCGTTCATCGGGGAAAATGGGTTATGCATTGGCAAAAGCATTCAGATATGCTGGTTCCAGTGTAAATCTGGTTTCAGGACCTGTTAACCTTGAACCTCCTGCTGGAGTGGAAAAAACAAAAGTGGAAACCACATTCGAAATGGGAGAAGCTGTGGATAAATATACTAAAAATGCAGATATTATAGTAATGACTGCTGCGATTTCTGATTATTCTCCTAAGAATCCAATATCACATAAAATAAAGAAATCAGAAGAAAATCTGGTAATAGAAATGGAACGAACCAGAGATATTATTAGCACAATAAAGAGAAAAAAGGATAGTATTTTGGTTGGATTCTGTGCAGAAGATAAAGAAATCGAAGATAGAGCTGTGCGGAAATTAAAGCATAAAAATCTGGACATAGTTTTTGCAAACGATATTTCCAAAGAAGGTATAGGCTTTGATTCAGAATACAACGAGCTGCTAATGATAACGAAAGATGGTAGAAAGGAAAAGCTTCCCCGACTTCCCAAAGACGAGTTAGCTTTTAAAGCGGTAAAATTAATAGCTGATTATATCAAAAGCGCCGTATGAATTCGGAATCTAATTTTTAGCTGTTTTTCATGTATTTTATCTCTTGACAGCCTATAAATAAGCGGTTATAATAAGTATCGATTGTTGGGCCAACGTAGCTCAACGGAAGAGCGGCTGATTTGTAATCAGCAGGTTGGGGGTTCGAGTCCCTTCGTTGGCTCCACTGACGATTACCGGTGGTAAGGTGCCCGAGTGGTCAAAGGGGGCGGACTGTAAATCCGCTGGCAGAACGCCTACGGTGGTTCAAACCCACCCCTTACCACCATTGATTATGATATATATATGAGGTGACAATATGGCCAAAAAGACAAGAAGTAATAAGGTAGTTGTGACTCTGAAGTGTACCGAGTGTGGCATCAGAAATTACTACCGTTTAAAAAACAAAAGAAAAGACTACAAATTGGATTCAAAGAAATATTGTCCCAGATGTAAAAAACATACACTGCACAAAGAATCTAAATAACAACTGTATTTTGTTGTCAGGAGGATTTTTATGGCAAAAAAGGGTTTTTGGAGATTCTTTTCAGAAGTAAAGAGCGAAGCCAAGAAAGTTAGTTGGCCTAACAGGAGACAGTTAATTTCATCGACAGGAGCTGTAATTGTTGTTCTGATTGTTGCTGGAGGTTTTCTGGCTTTAATGGATTTAATATACACAAATGTAATTACAGAATTGTTGAAACGAATTATTGAAGCATAAAGTACACTTTAGGTGATTAATAGTGAAAAAAAGCTGGTACATTATTCAAACATATTCAGGTTTAGAAAATTCAATAAAAGAAGCGATTGAGGCCAAAATCGAGTCTTTCGGATTTTCACATTTGTTTGGTAGAATACTTGTTCCTGAAGAGGTGAAACTAGATAGAAGTTCTCCCGCTCAGAAATTAGTATTTCTTCCGGAAGCAAAATTACTTGTAAAATCCAATCAGGATGTTCAAAAGGGAGACCCGATTGCAGAAGAACCTGCTGTAAACGCAAAGAACGATGCGATTATAAAAGAGATCAAGAATTACCGGGTTATTCTTGTGGAAACGGTAGATAGAAAATATACGAAAACCTACTATGTTCCTGAAAGCGCAAAAATTGAAAGTGGTATTAAACCTGGTTCCCGTATAAGACAGGGAATGCCCCTGGCCAGTAGTGGAGACTATTTTTGTGAACTTGACGGAAGAATAGTATATACCGTTAAAATGAAGCGAATAGTGACGGAAAAAGAAAACGGTGATGAAGATGTTTATATGGTTTATCCAAAAAGCTATGATACAAAAGCCATAAGAAAAAATGCAAGGATTACACGTGGACAACAGATTTCTGAACCACAGATAACATATGCAAAAATCGAAGGAAGAGTTGAAATAGCAGAATTATCAAGTAGAAAAGAGATTAAAACATTTAAAATAAGTAGAAAAAGAATATATCCCGGATATATGTTTATTGAAATGATTATGAATGAAGACACATTTAATCTTGTCAGAAGCACACCAAATGTGGTTAATTTTGTGTCGGTTGGCGGTCAGCCAGTCCAGTTAAAGAATAAAGAGGTTAGAGCATTGCTAAGACTGGTTGGAATTGAGGAATATGAAAGAAAAGAAAAGAAAGCCGTTACCGTTGAAGTTGACTTTGAACTAGGTGAAATGGTTAGGATCAACACCGGACCTTTCGAGGACTTTGTTGGAAGAGTGACAGAGATTGATCCTGAACGGCAGGAGATAAAAGTCGTAGTAAGTATTTTTGGCAGAGAAACACCAGTTGTACTGAAGTTATCTGAAGTAGAAAAAATATTGTAGCAAAATCGTGGGAGGAATTAATTTCCGTTTGACCACAAGGAGGTATTGAAATGGCAAAGAAAGTAATAGCAGAAATCAAACTGCAACTTGAAGCTGGAAAAGCGAGTCCAGCACCACCAGTTGGTCCTGCACTGGGTCAGCATGGAGTAAATATCATGGAATTTTGTAAGAAATTCAACGCTGAAACAAAAGACAAGCCAGGATTGGTTTTTCCTGTGGTACTTACTGTTTATGCTGACAGATCCTTCACCTATATACTTAAGACACCGCCTGCAAGCTTCTTGATTCTAAAAGCTGTTGGAATTGAGAAAGGCTCGGGTGAACCAAATGCAATTAAGGTTGGAAAGATCACCAAAGATCAGGTGAAGGAAATAGCTGAAATGAAGATGCCCGATTTAAATGCCAGAACTATGGAAAGTGCCATGAAGATAATTGAAGGAACGGCAAAAAATATGGGCATCGAAGTAGTAGCTTAAGGAGGGGCCAGCATGAAAAGATCTAAACGATATATGGAAGCAAGAAAACTGACGGAGAGAGCAAAATTATATTCACTGGATGAAGCTGTTGAAACGATAAAATCTATGCCTGGTGCAGGATTTGATGAAACCATAGAACTGCATATAAAATTGGGAATACAGCCTTCAAAATCCGATCAGCAGGTTAGAGGAACAATAGGTTTACCAAATGGAACCGGGAAAACAGTCAGAGTTTTGGTTTTCGCAAGAGGTGAAGATGTAGAAACAGCAAAAGCAGCAGGAGCCGATTTTGTTGGTTCAGATGAATTAATTGAAGAGGTACAAAAGGGATGGACTGACTTTGATATTGCGATTGCCACACCTGATATGATGAGAGAAATTGGAAAGTTAGGTAGGATTTTGGGACCTAGAGGATTAATGCCTTCACCGAAATCCGGAACAGTAACAACAGAGATTGAAGATACAGTTAAAGCCTTTAAGGCTGGTAGGGTTGAAATTAAAAATGACAAAACTGCTAATCTTCATATGCCTGTTGGTAAGAAATCCTTTGATAACGAGAAACTCGTAGAGAATGTGAAATCAGCACTAAGGCAGATTATAAAAATGAGACCATCGTCCGCAAAAGGCAGATTTATTATTAAAGCCACATTATCACCAACGATGAGCCCATCGGTGAAGATTAACCATAACGAACTTATAACAATAGTAGTGTAGTATAGAAAATAAAAGTGAATAGTACCTGAGACAGCAGGTAGGCAAATAGCCTTTAATGATGAATCGCCTGTCGAGGTACGCCGAAATAAATCAGTTATTTCTGCGGCCTTGTTGGCCGCTTTTTTACAGAGGAGGTGCCAGTAAACAATGTTTACAAGAAAACAAAAAGAACAATTTGTTGAAAATTTATATGAAACATTTTCAAACTCATCACTGATATTGTTCTCAGATTACAGAGGTTTATCAGTTGAAGAAATAACAGAACTGAGAGACCAACTTTATGAAAGATACAAAGAGAATGCCGCATACACAATTTCAAAAAACACACTAGTGCGTTTGGCTCTGAGAAAAGCTGGATTTTCAGAAGATGAATGGAATAATGAAATATCTGGTACAACAGCAATTCTAACAGTAAAAGAGGACGATCCTATTGAAGCCATAAAAATTGTGTCTGATTTTGCTAAAAAGAATAAACTTCCGGTACTAAGAGGATGCTATCTGGAAGGTCTCTACAATCCACCGGAGAAAATTAGCGAACTGGCCAAGCTGCCTACAAAGGAAGAACTCATTGTGATGGTTGTTGGCGGAGTTGCTTCACCAATACGTGGATTTGTTTACAGTCTCAATGGAATTTTGACAAAATTACTTTATGCGATTAATGCTATAAAAGAAAAACAAGGAGGACAGAAATAATAATTCGGAGGTGTATGAAATGACTAAGGAAGAACTAATTCAAGCAATTAAAGACATGAAGGTTTCTGAACTAGCAGAACTTGTTAAGGCTTTGGAAGATGAATTTGATATCAGTGCAAGCGCACCCGTAGCGATGGCAGCCGCACCTGGTGCTGCAGGCGCTGCTGAAGAAGAAGAGGAAGAACAGACAGAATTTGATGTTGCACTCAAATCCTTTGGCCAGAAAAAAATCGCCGTGATCAAAGTAGTAAGAAGCCTTACAGGATTAGGTCTTAAAGAAGCAAAGGAACTTGTAGAAAAAGCTGGCTCACCTGAAGGAGTAGTAAAAGAAGGAGCCTCTAAAGAAGAAGCAGAAGACATCAAGAAACAACTAGAAGAAGCAGGCGCTGAAGTAGAGTTGAAGTAATTACTTAACACACGTTTCACAAAAAGTGTTTATAATGTTTTTGAGTGATCACCTACATCAGGTAACTTACTGATGTAGGTTAATTGTGCTCAAGTAGACGAGAGGTGATTTCATGAGAAAAGAGAAATTTGCCAGGCGCGAGCGCTGGGTCTTCGGTAAGGTTTCTGAACCAATAGACTTCCCAAATTTGATTGAAATACAGACAAATTCTTTCCAGTGGTTTATTGAAAAAGGATTATTGGACGTACTTAAGAAATATTCACCCATTAAATCACAAATGCAGAGAAGCGATGTACGAAAGAGTGACAAAGGCTTTTCTCTTGAGTTTGTTAAAACAAGAGTTGGTGAAGCCAGATACGACATTCAGGAATGCAGGGATAAAGGACTAACTTATTCTGTTCCTCTGTATGTTACAGTCAGAATAACAGATCTTTCTACTGGCGAGATCAAAGACGAAGAAGCATTCTTTGGTTATTTGCCTTACATGACAGATGATGCTTCATTCGTTATTAATGGTGCAGAACGTGTGGTGGTCAATCAGCTGGTTAGGTCACCTGGTGTTTATTTTGTAGATGAGCCAACAAAGTCAAAAACATCATCAGAGCCAATTTTCGTTGCCCATTTCTTACCTGTTAAAGGAGCGTGGCTCGAAGTACTTTTGAACCCTATAAAGCAAATAATGCAGGTAAGGATTGACCGACGAAGAAAAATGAATCTATTTCTTTTATTAAAGGCACTTGGTTATGAAGACGAAATTGAGTTATTGAATCTTTTTGTTACAAATGTGGAAGCAAATGATGAATACACTTTATCCAGCCATAAAGGAAGTATTTTGCTGGGAGATGTTGTTGTAAAGGGATCAAAAATCGCCGAAAAAGGTTCTGCGTTGACGGAAAACCTTATCAAGAATATTGCCGAATCAGATGTTGAATCGATAAAAGTGCCATCACTGCTGGCAATGAAAACACTCACTGCACTGCAAAAAACATATGGAAAAGATCTAAGCAGTGAAAATGCGTACATTGAAATGTTCAGAAAACTTAAACCCGGTGAGATCCCGCGGGTTAACGCAGCTAAGAATTATTTTTATAATCTATATTTCAATCCTGATAGATTCGATTTTTCGGATGTTGGGAGATTTAAGATAAATAGCAGATTGAAAAGGGTTTACCATGATTATCTGAAAAAAGTTGAAGGCAAAAAAGATGTCCCCGAAGATCTCGAATACGGTGAAGAATCTATGGTGCTAACTCCCATGGATGTTGTTCTTGCTGCAAGACATTTAGTTGCGGTAGAATCCAGACCGGAGTTGCTTGATACCAAGGATCATCTGGGTAACAAACGCGTTAGAACTGTTGGGGAACTAATGCAAACAGAATTTGAAAAAGCTTTCATGAAAATTCACAGACTTCTAGAAGAAAAATTAACGATATATACATCTTTTGACAAGATTTCCATACAAAACCTGGTTAATGTAAGAACATTGATGACAACCTTGCATCAATTCTTTGCAACAAGTCAGCTATCACAATTCATGGATCAGGTTAATCCTCTTGCGGAGTTGACAAACAAACGTCGATTATCAGCAATAGGTCCTGGTGGATTGAAGCGAGAACACGCTAGGTTCGAAGTACGAGACGTACACCATTCTCATTTTGGGAGAATGTGTCCCATCGAAACACCTGAAGGTGCCAACATAGGACTAATGACATCTCTTTCAACATATGCAACTATCGATAAGTATGGATTCTTAATGACACCATACCGAAAAGTCAAAAAAGGTAAGTTAACAGATGAGATTGTGTATCTCTCTGCTGATGAGGAAGAACATTACAATATAGCGCAGTCAACAATAGAAATTGATGATAACAGGATAGCTCAGGATTCCGTAGAAGTAAGATACGAAGGTGAAATTAAATTTGTTGACAGTGAAGATGTTAATTTCATGGCTGTTTCACCTAAACAGATAGTCAGCATATCGACTTCTCTTATCCCATTTCTTGAACATGATGACGCCAATCGTGCATTAATGGGATCTAACATGCAGCGTCAGGCTGTACCTGTAGTAAAACCTGAAGCGCCTGTTGTAGGAACAGGTGTAGAGGCTGTTGCAGCAAGGGATTCAGGTTCTGTTGTACTGGCAAAAAATGATGGTGTTGTGAAATATGTTGACGGAAGAAGAATAGTAATTGAAAAAAAAGATAAAAAGGATAAGAAGAGTAAAAAACCTGAAATTGATGAGTATAATTTAAGAAAATTTGTTAGAACGAATCAGGATACAGCGATAAACCAGCGTCCTATTGTGTCTGTTGGTGAAGAGGTTAAAAAAGGTGAACCCATAGCTGATGGTCCATCTACTGATATGGGAGAACTTGCTCTCGGTAAAAATGTTACAGTGGCATTTATGCCCTGGGAAGGCTACAATTTTGAAGACGCCATATTGGTTAGTAATGAACTGCTTGAAAATGACACATTCACCACTATACATATAGAAATGTATGAAACGGTAGCAAGAGACACTCAACTTGGCCCAGAAGAAATAACAGCGGATATTCCAAATGTTTCAAAAAGTCTTCTTAAGAATCTTGATGAAAACGGCGTTGTAAGAGTAGGAGCTTATGTTACATCAGGAGATATTCTTGTTGGAAAGGTTACACCAAAAGGAGAATCTGATGCAACAGCGGAAGAAAAAATAATCAGATCTGTATTTGGTGACCGTGGCCGAGATGTCAAGGATAGTTCATTGAAGCTTCCCCATGGAATAGAGGGAAGAGTAATCGATGTTAAGTATTTTGATAAAGAACAGGTTTCCGAGTTAGGTTCAGGTGTAAACAAACTGGTAAAGGTTTTTGTTGCATGCAGAAAACCTCTTGACATCGGAGACAAACTGGCAGGAAGACACGGTAACAAAGGTGTCGTATCTAATATCATTCCTAAAGAAAATATGCCTTTCCTTCCTGACGGCACACCAATTCAGGTGGTGCTTTCACCACTTGGAGTTCCATCAAGAATGAATGTCGGGCAGGTACTTGAAACTCATCTGGGATGGCTTGGGTCTCTTACAGACCGATACTTTGCGACACCAATCTTCGATGGCGCAAAAGAAATGGAAATAATGGAAGAACTCTATGATGTTCGAAAGGAAAAGCGTCTTGATGCAGGAGATGATAAAAATAACAAAACGGGAAAGGTTTTGTTGAAAGACGGCAGAACCGGTGAACCCTTTGATTTTCCGATTGTTGTTGGAACTATGTACATGCTAAAGCTTGTACATATTGCAAAGGATAAGATTCATTCGCGTTCAACCGGACCTTATTCATTAATCCACCAGCAGCCCCTTGGTGGTAAAGCTCATTTTGGTGGACAAAGATTTGGAGAAATGGAAGTTTGGGCACTGGAAGCACATGGCGCAGCGCATACGTTGAATGAAATGCTTACTATAAAATCAGACGATATTGCAGGAAGAAATGAAGTGTATAAATCTATACTAAAAAATATAAGAATACCAAAACCCGGGATTCCTGAAAGTTTTAAAGTCTTAATCAAAGAACTCCAGGGTTTAGCGCTGGATGTTAAGGTATATGATTCAGATGGTAATGAGCTTGAGGTTGACAAATTATAATGGGGAATTATCCCTCAAGGAGGGAATAGAATGGCTGTAAATTCGTATAATAGAAAAATCAACTCTGTAGGTATAGGAATTGCTTCATCTGAAAGAGTACGATCCTGGTCGAATGGTGAAGTAAAAAAGCCTGAAACTATTAACTACAGAACATTCAAACCTGAAAAAGATGGTTTGTTTTGTGAAAAGATATTTGGCCCTACCAAGGATTATGAATGTGCCTGTGGAAAATATAAAGGTAAGAAGTATGAAGGGACGGTTTGTGAACGTTGTAATGTAAAAGTTGAATCAAAGGATGCTCGAAGAAGAAAAATGGGACACATTGATCTGGCTGCTCCCGTTGTTCATGTGTGGTATTTGAAAAGCGCACCAAGCATTCTTGCTTCAATTCTCAACGTTTCATCGAAGGATCTTGAAAATGTAATTTACTATGGATCAAGGAGAGTTATCGAAGGTAGATACGTGGTCACCGATCCAAAGGATACAGATTTTATACCCGGTCAAACCCTATATCAAACAGAATATGAAATATATTCAAAGAAATGGGAATTTGAGGTTGAACAGGGGGTTAAAGTAAGAAATCCCAAGAGTCCCGTTGTTTCTGACATAGATGGCAAAGTTGAGGTTGAGAGCGACACAGCCAATACAGATAGAGAAATAAACTGGATAATCGTTAAGACAGAAGATGGAGTAACAAAAAAGTACCCTGTATTTGAAGGTGCCTTTATCTATGTTAACGATGGTGATGAAGTGAGAAAGGGAGATACACTTGCAGACAGATTTTTATTTGAAGATGAAGTATTGTCCCTTACCGAATATAGGCTATTTGATGAATATTATCCTGGTAGTTTTGAGATTGAAACAGAAACCGAAAGTGACCGTCCGATCGTTTTAATTACGGAGATAGATGATGAAGTTTCACAGGAAATCGGAAAAAATGTTGGAGATATTGTAATAGAGAATGAATACGAAGCTTACAGGGAACTATATCCTGGGAAAGTACGATGTGATTATGGAGCAGCTGCTATTAAGAAACTTTTGGAGAGACTTGATTTTGAAGAACTAAAAGTAGAAATTGAGCACGAACTGAAGGATCTTGCAAAAAGCAGTGCCAGGGCACTAAAATTACTTAGGCGACTGAAATTTGTAAAAGACTTTATCAAATCGGATAACAAACCAGAATGGATTGTAATGGACGTTGTTCCTGTTGTTCCACCAGATCTGCGACCAATGATTCAAATAGAAGGTGGACGATTTGCAACAACAGATTTGAATGATCTCTACAGAAGGGTGATCAACAGAAATAACAGACTTTCTAAACTTTTAAGCATAGGTGCTCCTGAAATAATAATAAGAAATGAAAAGCGAATGCTGCAGGAAGCAGTGGACTCATTAATCTACAACGGTAGAGTTGGAAAAGCAGTAACAGACAAATCGGGAAGGCCACTAAAATCACTTACAGACCTTGTAAAAGGTAAGAAGGGACGTTTCAGAAGGAATCTTCTCGGAAAAAGAGTTGATTATTCGGGAAGAGCAGTTATCGTTGTCGGCCCTGATCTGAAGATACATGAATGTGGTATACCAAAAAGAATGGCAATGGAATTATTCAAACCTTTCGTTTTGGGAAAATTGCTTGGCAGCGAATCGAGTAAATCTGCAAGAAAGTTGAAGAAAACGGTTATTGAACGTGAAATGCCTGAAGCCTGGGAAGTGCTTGAGGATGTTATTAAAGGACATCCCGTACTTCTTAATAGGGCTCCAACTTTGCATAGAATATCAATACAATCTTTTGTACCAAGATTGGTTGAAGGTAACGCTATAAAACTACATCCGTTGGTTTGTGCTCCCTTCAATGCGGATTTTGATGGAGATCAGATGGCTGTCCATGTTCCTTTATCTACTGCAGCTCAGGCTGAAGCAAAATTCCTGATGTTGAGCAGATACAATGTTATTTCACCTGCTAATGGAAAACCGATTTCGATGCCAGGTAAGGATATCATTGTCGGTGTTTATTACCTCACAACGACAGATTACGAGTATGAGAAACTGGAAAATGAACTTAATGAATATTATGAGGAATTAAAGAAATCGGGAATAGATGAAAATGAATTGAAAAAAAAGTCAAGAGAAAAAGCACTTGAGAAAGTAAACTGGAAATTTGGAATGACAGATGAGGCGCTTATGGCATATGATTCAGGTATGGTAGGGCTTCATGACCCAATTCTCGTACAAATAGGTGGAAACGAAGGCCTTACGTTGACAAGTGTCGGACGAATAATATTTAACTCAATACTACCTGAAAAATTGAGGAATTACAGTCAGAAATTTACAAAGAGGCAAATTAAGACACTGATCTATGATTGTTTCCAGGAATTTGGAATAGATAGAACTGCAGATCTTCTTGACGGTATGATGAGAATGGGATTCCATTATGCCACAGTAAGTGGACTCACCATTTCCATAAGGGACATAATAATGTATCCCAGAAAAGAAGAGATTATTAATGAAGCGCAGAAAAAAGTTGAAGGGATCGATCAGTTGTACAAAGATGGATATTTAAATGAAAATAACAGAATCATTGAAATTATTAAGATCTGGGAAGGGGCAATCCAGGAACTTACATTGAAAACCTATGACGAATTCAAGGAATATCCTTTCAACCCTGTTTATATGATGGTTGATTCTGGAGCTCGAGGTAATATTGACCAGTTGAAGCAGCTTTCTGGAATGAGGGGCCTTATGGCTGATCCATCAGGTAAAACTATCGAAGTGCCTATACTATCAAACTTCAGGGACGGATTGAAGGAACTCGAATTCTTTACATCTACGCATGGCGCCAGAAAAGGTTCAGCAGACACCGCTCTGAGGACATCCTTTGCAGGTTATCTAACCAGAAGATTGGTTGATGTTGCGCAGAGCACTACAGTTACTACCCCTGATTGTGGAACAAGTGAAGGTATAGAGGCAATTGAACTAATGGCTGATGACGTAACCATAGAAAAGCTCGAAGATTTCCTATTTGGTCGCGTACTGGCAGAGGATATCATAGATCCTATGACAGGAAAAACAGTCAAGAATCCAAAGACTGGAAAACTTTACACGAGGAACACCATGATTAGGGACGGAGACGAGGTGTTCCTTGCCAATTTCAAACGCAAAGTCCCTGTAATGAGTGAAGAAGAACTATCACTTGACAAAAAGATTCATATCACGGATTATACAGAGCTTGCTGAAGAGGTTACTCTAGAGGAAAAGACCTATGAATCTGGTATGCAATTGACTGGTGATATATTACACGAGATGAAAGAAAAAGGAATAAAGAAGCTCAAAGTAAATGTTTATCCTGCCGTTAACAAGGTTTATGTGGGCCATGAATTTAGAAACAAAGATAACATTCAGCTTGTAAAATATCAGGAGAAGCTGATTCCAACAACTGCAAAAACACTATTGAAAGAAGGTTACGAATCACTCGAGGTTAGACCTTCGATAAATATTAGAACCGTACTTACCTGTGAAGCAGAACAGGGAGTATGTGCAGCATGTTATGGAATGGATCTTTCAAATCACGATGTGGTTAATGTTGGTGAAGCAGTTGGAATAGTTGCAGCGCAGTCAATTGGTGAACCAGGAACACAGCTGACAATGAGAACATTCCACACCGGTGGTATAGCTACGGAAACTGATATTACACGTGGTTTGCCAAGAGCTGAGGAACTCTTTGAAGCAAGGAAGAAACTAAAAGAGCCAGAAGCATTGTTCAGTGAAGTTAATGGTTTTGTCAAGGATATGGACACAGATGATAAGGGTAGGAGAAAACTATTTGTCGAAACACCGGAAGTTAAAATAAAAGAATATAGACTATCATCTGTGATAAAGCCAAAGGTTCACATTGGAGATAAGGTACTTGAAGGAGAATCTCTCACAACAGGTACCGTAAGGCCCAGAAAACTCATGCAGAAACTTGGCATTAACCAGACAGCCATGTATCTACTAAGAGAGATAAAACGTGTTTATGCAGAACAGGGTGTTGAGATACATGACAAACACTTTGAGCTGATAATAAAACAAATGCTCTCAAAGGTTGAAATAACAGATCCAGGAGACACAGAATTACTTCCAGGAACACTGATAAACATTCAGAAGGTTAAGAAATTCAATGAACAAATCAGTAGAAGTAATAGAAAAGTCGAAGAAAACAAGAAGATGGTTATTGGAAGAAGACTGGCAAGAAAGGTTCTTGGAGAAGATGAAGACGAAAAGGTTGTTAGCCTTGGTATTGAAGGCGAAATGATAGATAAAGAATTGACGAAGAAATTTGAAGAATATGAAATAAAAGAAATCAGTATATACGATGTAGAAGAAGAAGAATACCAGAAGTTGCTGGAAGAGATAGATCCAGACTTCACGCTGCCTGAAAAGTCAGTACAGATATCTCCAAAGGATTATATAAAGTACAAGAGAAGACTGTTAAGAATTACAAAGGCGTCACTTGAAAGTGAAGGTTGGTTATCAGCAGCATCATTCCAGCAAACACCTCAGGTACTAACAGAAGCATCAACAGAGGGTAAAATGGATAAACTCCTTGGACTTAAGGAAAATGTAATTGTTGGACAGCTTATACCTGCTGGAACTGGTCTTGACATGTACTCCAATATTCAGATTGAGGAAGCAGGCATGGCTGAAGAAGAGGAAGATATTGGATAGTTAAAATTCGTAGCAAGGGAGCCGAAAGGCTCCCTTTTTTATTTAAAATTAATGGTGATATAATTTTCAGAGGTGGTTATAATGGAGTTTTTAGAGGAACTTAAAAATATTGGAAAAGAAAGGGCACTAATCAACTCCGCTGTATCTTTACTTGCATGGGATCAAAGGACATATATGCCAAAAGCTGCATATGAGTATAGAGCTAATGCTATAGGATATTTAAGCGAGCTATCCTTTAAAAAATTTGTTTCTGACGAGATGGAAAAACTGCTTGAAAAGATGGAACGAGAAAGTAGCAAAAACCAGTTAAGTGAATACGAAGAAAAATTATTCAGAATGACAAAATACGAGTACGATATCATAAAGTCGCTTCCACCAGAGCTGCTTAAAGAAATAACCATAGAGTCATCGAAAACTGAGGAATTATGGTTAAAGGCAAGAAATGGGGGAGATTTCAATCAATTAAAGAAACAGCTGGGGAGGATTGTTGATCTTTCCAGAGAAATGGCGGAAAGAATTGGTTACAAGGATAATCCTTACGACGCACTAATAAGCCGTTATGAACCGGGAATGACCTTCAGAAAACTAAAGGATGTTATGGAGTCGCTAAAAAGGGATCTCATACCTTTTATAGAAAAGATAGAAAATTCCAGCGTAAAGACCTCAAGAGATTTGCTGAAGGGGAATTTTGAAAGAAAAACACTAGAAATTATGTGCAAAGAATTGCTCGAAACAATAGGCTATGACTTTGATGCTGGACGACTTGATGAAACGGTGCATCCATTCACCATAGACATATCGCACAACGATACAAGGGTGCTAACAAAATACGTTGCCAATGATATCGGGGCAACTGTTTATAGCACATTACATGAAGGAGGACACGCTTTATACGATCAGGGATTGCCGGAAGATTATCTTTGGACGGTATTACATGATGGAGCTTCTTATGGCATTCACGAATCTCAATCCAGAATGATTGAAAATAATGTTGGACGAAACTGGTCCTTCTCCAGATACTTACTTCATATATTAAAAAAACATTTCTCACACTTCAATGATGTGGATCATTTGAGTTTCTACAAAGCCATCAACCATGTTGAACCTTCACTGATTAGAATAGAAGCTGATGAACTAACCTACAATGTTCACATTGTTATTAGAACGGAAATTGAAGAGGCTCTTATAAATAACAGAGTTAAGGTGTCAGAGTTGCCGGAATTTTGGAATGAGAAATTTAAAAAATATCTTGGTCTGCTGCCATCAAACGATAGAGAAGGGATTTTACAGGATGTACACTGGTATGCTGGTATGTTCGGTTATTTTCCGTCATATATGCTGGGCAATCTTTACGCTGCTCAACTGTATAAATCCCTTCATACTGAAATAGATGATCTTGACAACCTCATGGAAAAAGGTAAGTTAGAGAATCTTGTAAGCTGGCTTAAAACAAATGTTCACAGTAAAGGTAAATCACTCTTTCCTGATGAACTTATTAAGGAAGTAACTGATGAGGAGTTAAAACCATCTTATTTTATTAATTATGTCAAAAGCAAATTCTCTAAAATATATGAGATTCATTAAAAAATTCATATGCGAGATTTTTCTTTGAAAAGTTGATAGCTTTAGAAAGAGATGAGGATGGACTTTTATGCAGAAATCTAATGAGAAACTAAAAGCCAATGTACTTTTATTTCTAGTAGTTTTATTTTGGGGCATGACATTCCCGCTTCAAAAAATCATACTTACAGATGGTGTGTCTCCAGTATTCTACAATTTCATCAGGTTCATTATAGCTACTGCAATTATTGGTATTTTTGGAGTCAAGCAAATTCGAAAGACAACACGGAATGACTTATTAAAAGGTCTGATATTAGGCGCTTTCCTGGCCAGCGCTTATATCTTTCAAACCTGGGGACTTGTCTATACATCTTCTTCTAAAAGCGCTTTTATCACTGCACTTTATGTAACCTTTGTGGCGTTACTTTCGCCTATAATTGAAAAAAGAATGCCAACCGTTATGCAAATTATGGCCTTTAGCATTTCACTGTTTGGTCTTTATTTGTTAACCACACCCAATGTTTCCTCTTTTAACTTTGGTGATATGCTGACGCTTCTTTGTGCTATCATGTTTGCGTTGCACGTGGTATTTATAAGTGTATTTACTGAAAACTCAGTTAATAATGAAGTAGGTTTGTTGTTTCCACAACTATTTGCTGTTGCAATAGCTAATTTGATTTTGGTACCCTTTATCCCTGGCAAGGTAACATTGAATATACCAATTGTGGCAGTGGCACTTTTTACCGCTCTTGTTGCATCGATTTTTGCTGTAGCTGTACAGTTACGCTATCAAAAACACCTTGGATCAATCAGCGCTTCACTAATTTATGTGGGAGAACCCGCTTTTGCGCTGTTGTTTGCGGTAATTATTCTGGGTGAAAACGTGGGTTTAATGAAAGGAATGGGTTTGGGAATTATGCTTATTGGAGTTGCATTTGGAAGTGTCTCGTCAGCCTTAAAATTTCGCAGAAAAAATAGGAGAGAGAAAAATAAAATCGCGAATACTTCTGATAGAAGATGATCCTCACCTAAGCAAGTTTTTAGAACTTGAGCTTCAGAACAAAGGTTATGAAGTTAACCATGTTTCCAGTGGCAAAACCGCACTTGAAAGTATCAGTGAACAGCTACCCGATCTTGTTATTCTTGACATAATGATTCCTGAAATTGATGGTTATCATGTTTTACAAAGAATTAGAGAAGATCATTCATATGAATTGCCAGTAATTATGCTTACAGCAAAGCGCGAAGTAAATGACAAAGTCAAAGGTTTAAGAACGGGAGCTGATGATTATTTAACAAAACCCTTTCACATTGAAGAACTCATTGCTCGTATTGAAACACAGTTGCGCAGGGTAAAAAAATCTGAAAGACTTGTTTATAAAGAAGTTGTGCTTGACAGTGCTTCCAGGGAAGTGAGAGTGAGCGAAGAGGAGATAAAACTGAGCAAAACGGAATTTGATTTACTTAACCTGCTCATGGAAAATAAAGGAATTGTGATATCGAAGAGTACTATTCTCGATAAAGTGTGGGGAACGGATGAATGGAGCAACGAAAACGTAGTAGAAGTTTATGTTAATTATCTAAGAAAGAAGCTCAAAGAGGCTGGAAAATATATTAATACGGTAAGAAGCGTAGGCTATGTCTTTAAATAATAAGACTTTTACTCTTTTCTTTCAACTGGTTATGAGTATATTACTCATTTCTGCAATTATCATTGGTTTTTTTCATATTTTGTTTATGTTAACTCTCGTTCAGTATTTATAAGAAATTACGCTCAGGAACTGAGCAAAGCATACATTTCACTTACCCATAGTCCGAGATTCAATAGGTTGGATTTTGTCGGACAGGGTATGGGAAGGATGGGGCCGGCTGTAACTGAGCAGTTGTTCATAAAGATTGATGATGAGATTATACAAAATCCAGATAATCTTGAAGATTATTCTTTTTTCTCCGGTTCAAAAATTATAAATGTTGATGATGATATGTACCTTTTATATGGATTTTCAGACAACAACAATAAAGTTCTTTTGGGAAGTAGAATAGCAGAATATGATTTATTTCTAAAGGGGTTTAGATCATCAATTATACTTGCTTCGATAATAGCCATACTTATATCATTATTTGTTTCAATTATTTTGAGTAAGAAAATTTCAGAACCATTGAAAAAAGCGAGCGATTCCTTACGTAGTATTGTAGTTAGCGATCTTTCATCGCGTGTGAGTATTAAAACCAAAACAAAAGAAATAAAAAAGCTTATTGATGTGATAAACAAAGCTTTGACAAGAATCGAGTATGGATATAAAAAGCAAGAACAGTTTTCTTCTGACGTTGCTCACGAAATAATGACGCCGCTTACTTCTATTCTTGGATTTTCAAGAATGATAACTCGTTGGGCTTCAAGCAGCCAGGGGATGACAGAAGAGGCAGCCAAAAACATTGAAGAAACGTCAAAAAAGCTCATTGAACTTGCTGAAAAATTGCTTTTGTTATCACAGCCCAACTCAAAGGCGGAACTAACTTCAGAAAATCTAAAGGAAGTTATTTTGAATCAGACAGCTGAAGTCCAATCTTACTTTGATTTTAAAGTTGAATTAGATATCCCTGAAGAGCTGATAGTGAAAACGAAAAGAGAACTGCTTGGCATATCTCTTAAAATCCTTTTCGAAAATGCAGTGAAACATGCTAAAACTAACATAGTAAAGATTAAGTGGGTTGGTGAAAATGAACAACTGCATATTATAGACAATGGTGAAGGGATACCTGAGTCAGAAAAAGAAAGGCTATTTGAACGCTTTTACAAGGTTGATAAATCAAGAAGCAAAGAGGGTTTTGGGCTTGGACTTTCAATTTTTAAGAAAATAATTGACAAAATCGATCTCGAAGTATACATTGAAAATGCAGAAGAAAAAGGAACCGATTTTGTTATTAGGGGGTGGAACATATCCGAATAATGCTGTTTATAGTAGAAGCTATCATTTTTTGGATATTAATTCCCTGCTTGGTATTTTTTTACAGTGGTCAAGATTACGTATCCGTTCTAACGAATATTTCTGGTTACGCTTTCATATCAGCAGGTGTCTTAATAGCTCTTTATTCTTCATTGATTGCATATATTCAGAATGGCAAATGGTCGTTGATGCTGACTTCTAATGACAGGTTAATAATTTCCGGTCCTTACAGGTACATAAGACATCCTGTTTCAACAGGATATATGATTTACTTAACAGGTATATTTTTTCTTAGCCTTTCGTATACAACTCTGGTTTTTTTGTTAAGTGTAATGGTGTTTATTATTACTTTACAATTAATGCAAGAAAAGTATTCGGGGAAAAAAGTTTTGAACTATGACAGTTATCGTAGAAAAGTTCCGGCATTTGTCCCATTTCCGGGCAAAAAAATCCCCTTTGATTATTCTGAATCTGCCCCTCTGTTATTTGTGTTAATGAATTTACTACTAAAAATTGTTGTTCAAATAGTCGTGTTCCCTTTTATAACAGTGAGGAGTAAAGAAAAAAAGGGCACACCTGTAATCTTTGCCATACAGCATCAAACTCATTATGATGGTCCGGCTATGTACTATGCTTTAACTAAGTATTTTAGACCTGTAGGGACAGCACTGTATGTTGAAAAACTCGCGTTGCTCAGAAAAATGGGGACTATCCCTGTGAAGAGATATGAAAGAGATATGAGAGCAATGAGAGATATAATGAGTACTTTGAGTAGTAAATTCAATATTATCATAGCGCCAGAAGCGGCGAGAAGCTGGGATGGAGAACGGTTATGTATTAGGAAGGAAATCTGGAAATTGTTCAAAAAGCTTGGGGTTCCAATCATACCGGTGAAGTTCAACGGTGCACAAAGACTTTGGCCCAGGTGGTCGAATATTCTTCAGTTTGGCCATATTAATATTGAATTTGGAGAACCGATAAATCCCAATGAAGATAATCTGGAAGAAAAAATAAAATCGTTTCTTGACAAAGAAGATCAATCCTTTAATAAACGTTACAGGCACTATTTGGGTATTAATCGATTGTTATGGAGATGTCCCAGCTGCGGTACAATAGGAAGTATTAAAGGCAGAATTAGCAGTTTTTTCTGTAATGCATGCAATAAGTCATGGAAAAAACCAAATGTATATGAAGTAATTGAACTACATAAGAAAATCAGACCTGATAATATGGATGTGAATTTTCCTGTTAAGGATGAGGTTACTTACAAAGGTAGAAAGGTTGAAGCGCAAATTTCAAAAGATAGAGCGCTTATAGGAAACTATAAATTCATGTTTAAAGAATTCCGTTCATCTTCCATTGAAGCAAACAAAGAGAACATATTCGGTTTGGTACATGATACATTACGTTTCTTACCCGCTAAATCCGCTTTGATGTGGAAAGAAATTATTGACCACCAGGTAGTTTTTGAGATTGGCAACAATAATTATCACACCTATTACTGGGATGAGAATTGCTAACAGTATTAAATATTTCAGCGTTTTAATAACTGAAGTGAGATTCGTTCCCTTTCAAGGTCCACATTTAGTACCTTTACCTTGACGATTAGTCCAACCGAAATTACCTCCAGTGGATCCTTTACGAATCTGCCCATTTTCGATTTATGGATTAAACCATCTTGTTTTACTCCGATATCGACAAAAGCACCGAAATCGACGACATTTCTTACTGTTCCTTCCAGTACCATATCTGATT
>JAYEJL010000051.1:0-23278 GCA_034660555.1 Thermotogota bacterium | reverse complement strand
TTCCATGGTCATAACATCATCTCTTAATAATGGTTTTTCCAGCTCATCCCGCGGATCAAGCCCGGGTTTTTGAAGTGATTTTACAATATCCTGAACTGTTATCTCATTAAAGCAATTTTTTGAAGCATATTTTTTCCAGTTAACTTCATTAAGGGATTTCTGGATTTGTTTTTTCTTCTCAATTAAATCGTTGGAAGAAAAGCCAATAAATTGAAGTATGCTTTCAGCAATTTCATACGATTCAGGATGTATTGTCGTGCTATCCAGCGGATTGTCTCCATTTATAATTCTACAGAAACCCGCTGCCTGTTCAAAGGCAACCGGACCAATGCCCTCGACTTCAAGCAACTCCTTCCTGTCAGAAAAGGCACCAGTTTCTGCGCGTCTTTCAACAATTTTTCTGGCAGTCTTGCTGTTTAGTCCCGAGATGTATTTTAGAAGATGAAAAGAGGATGTGTTGAGGTTTACACCCGCAAAATTAACTGCTGATTCAACTTCTCTATCAAGAGATTTTTTAAGATTTTTCTTGTTCACATCATGTTGGTACATACCTATACCAAGCGATTCGGGAGGGATCTTGACATATTCTGCAAGTGGATCCTGTACTCTTCTGGCTATCGATATAGCTCCTCGTGTTGTTACATCATAATCAGGGAATTCATCAACAGCCGTTTTGGATGCAGAATAGATAGAAGCTCCAGCTTCAGAAACTATCAGGTACTTGCATTTAAGCTTATGCTTTTTTATCATATTGGTGACAAAATCTCTGGTTTCCCTGGAAGCCGTACCATTACCTATTGCAATAATCTCGATATTAAGCTGGTTGATTGCTCCCGCTAACTTTGCTTCTGAAGGAAGTATCTCATTTTTTGGAGGAGTTGGGTAAATTGTGTCATGATAAATGGGATTTCCTTCTCTGTCTATAACAGCTATTTTACAACCTGTTCTGTATCCAGGATCAATCCCCATAACAGTCTTTTCTCCTAATGGTGGAAGGAGGATAAGATTTCTGAGGTTTTCAGCAAATACTGAGATAGCACGGTTCTCAGCCTGTTCTTTTAGTTGCGATCGTATTTCTCTTTCGACTGAAGGTATAATCAATCTTGTTAGTGCGTCATGAATGGTATCCTTTAATTCTTTAAAGTAACCTAGGTCGCTGTTGTAGTTTTTTATTTTCAAAATATCCGGTATAAAATTGTGTGAAACATCAAATGTTACTTTCAATTTCTTTTCTCTTTCACCTCTAAAAATCGCAAGAATATGATGAGCAGCCAAATGCTTTAAAGGGCGCTTAAATGAATAATAATTGTTGTAGATGCCATTTTGATCTTCATCTTCGCCCTTAATTGATTGCAATGAAGCTTTGTTATCGAAAATGGTCTTAATACGTTTGCGAATGTCAGCAAATTGTGAGAGCTTTTCAGCAATGATGTCCAGGGCCCCTTCGATTGCTTCTTGTCTGCTATTTACGCCCTTTTCCTCGTTAATAAATGATTCAATGAATTTATTATCCTTTGTTTTTGTAACTTCCAAAAAATCTGCAAGCTTCGATAGTCCCTTCTTCCTTGCTTTATCAGCTCTTGTTTCTTTTTTGCTTTTGTACGGTAGATACAGGTTCTCAAGTTCCTGAAGGCTTTCTGCTTTTTGAAGGCTTTCTTTTAGTTCAGCGGTCATCTTTCCTTTTTCTTGTATAATTCTGATTATTTCAGTGCGTCTTTGGTGTAATTTTCTTAGATTTTCAAGATTGTCAGCGATATCTCTTAATTGGGTTTCATTCAATTCACCGGTATTCTCTTTACGATAACGAGAAATGAAAGGAATTGTTTTTCCTTCATCCAGTAATTTAACAGCGTTTTCAACTTGCCATTTGGCAATATTAAGAAGTTCAGAAATTTTCGAGACAAATTTGTTCATGAAAAGGCCTCCAGGATCAATTCGTTGACTGATAAAAACATATGGTTTCTTTAATGGTAAAATTATACAGCACAAATAAATTGCTTAATCTAATTGTATGTAAAAAAGGAGATTCCAGTTAATGAAGGAAAACGCATCCAGTGTTTTGAATGTTTATCCTATAAAATTTCAAAAGCCACTATTACCTGAAGAAACTGAAAGCCTTGAGATTAGTGAAGTCATTGTAGAAAAACTAAATAAAAACGGCCTTGAAATAGAAAACAAAGATATACTTGTTATTACGTCCAAAACAGCCTCTCTTTTTGAAGGGCGAACCTTTGAACTCTCAACTGTCAATCCTTCAATGAAAGCACGGTTTTTTGCAAAAATCTTCAAAAAGAATCCCAGGGAAATGCAACTTATCTTTGATGAAGGTAAACCTTTGATAGTTATACCATTTAAGAGGGTAGTAAAAAATAAAAAGCTTTGGTCCAGATTGCTTGAGTTATCAATAGATCATAAAGGAACAGAAGAAGCGCTTGAGATTTCGAGATTTGTATTTATCGTTAATAAACATGCAGCTTTTCTTGATGATGCGGGGCTAGATTTTTCTAATGCCAGGGAAGGATATGTTACCATGATTCCCCCAAGTCCCTGCATAACAGCAAAGAAAATTAGAGAATCCGTGAAGAAATTTACAGGTAAAGATGTAGCAGTTGTTATTACCGATACCGTTTCCTTACTGGGTAGGATGGGTTCGCAAGATGTAGCTATTGGTTATTCAGGTATCGATCCAATTACTAGAAAAAGCGGAAGCGCAGACATATTTGGCAAACATTATCTTGGAGGGAACGACTGTGTGATTGACTCTCTTGCTGGGATATCAGGAATGATGATGGGACAGACAACTGAAATGACTCCAATGACATTAATTCGTGGATATGATTATGCTGATGAAAAAGGGAACAATGAAAAGTGTATGGAAATGATCGCTTACCCAAAAGGGACTTCGTTCAGGTCAGGTTTTCTTTCCATAGTTACGACCATATGGTATCACTTTCTAAATGTTATTACATTTTGGATGCCATCAAGGTGACAAAAAATTGTTGACACGCATATTTGAGCGTGATAGAATCTTTTAGGAACGGAGAGGTGGCCGAGCGGCCGAAGGCGCTTGCCTGCTAAGCAAGTGAGGGCATTGTGCCCTCCGAGGGTTCGAATCCCTCCCTCTCCGCCATTTATTGTGCCCGTAGCTCAGCTGGATAGAGCGCTAGACTGCGGATCTGGAGGCCGGGCGTTCGAATCGCCCCGGGCACGCCACTTCTATGAATTCCTTTCATCTGAAATAGTGTTGTCTTCTTCTGAATTACCTGAAATATCATGAGGTGGTTTATTTTCATCTACGAGTAAATGAGCAATAAAATTCATCGCTTTATCTGGATTTGCGACACCATATAAACAGTTTTTTGGATTTGCGACAAATTCTTTTTCAGTGCTAGTTTTTCCCATGAACGCACCAGCTCCGATGTTCTTTGCTCCAATACCTGCACCCATTCCTCCAAATACGCCAGTATCACCTGCGCCCATACCTGAAGATGTTACGGGAATAACATGCCCAATCCCAAGCATACATTCAATTACAGAACGCTTTTTCAGAACGTTTGTAATATTTTTTGAAATTATTAGTTGTTTATTTGCTCCAAATAATCCGTATGTTATGGAAATGTTTGTTCTCGAAATTTCATATTTAAAACTGACTCTGTATAACTCAATAATTACAAGTGCGATCAAGGATACAACTATGAAAATCATATAAGGCGCATTTTTTGCCAACATTACAAGAGATTCGTATTTCAGCTGCTGTTCAAACTCCTCAACACTTTGTAGATAAAAATAGCCAGTCCAGCCAATAATATTCATTAGCAGGGTCCAGAAAAACCAGCCAAATCGTCTTCTGTAAAAAGACAGAATGAGAGAAGGTATCATAGTTAATGCAAGCCATATCCCAAGATATTTCCAGAAATCTGCTGAAGCAATTTTAACCACCTCAAGATTTGCAAGATAGATCATAACAATACCACAGATTAAGTAATAAGGAAAAATAAAGTATCTTAAAAAGAACGATCTGCGTGTTGGTTTAAGAATCATTTAAACACCTTCTTTTCGCATTGTTCTAAAGCTTCTACTAGCTGTTTTTCAAAATTTTCAGCGGGTTTAACGCTTACTGTTTTGCCGTCTTTTAAATAGAGCAAGTTAATTTCTACTGGATTAAGAAGTTCCTTTAAAATATAATAATAGAACTGCATTTGAAATGTATATTTTGTTAAAGTCTTTTTGTCATAATGGGCATATTTAAAGTCGGCTATCTTCCACCCTTCCTGGGTTAAATAGAGTTTATCAATTATGCCAACAAGTATATATTTTCTGAATTCTTTCTGAAACATGTTTTCATTTATTACGTTTTTCGATTGCTCAATTTCTTTGATCAAGTGATTTTCTATATTTTTTTCAAGTACATTTTTTACCGTTTTCAAGTCATCCTCAAAAAACCTTATTCTATCAACTGCTACTGGATCACCACCTTGAATCAAACTTTTTAAAGTGGTGCCTTTAACACCTACCTGTTCAAGAAAAGAATGGGCTAACGTTCCCAGTTCTTTAGGATCTCTTTTAAACTCCGCAGGTTCACCGTTATCATGAAAATCGAAATTCACTTCTTCCTGTAGTGCAGTTGGAGAAATATATTCACTGTAAGTTGATGAATCAAGATTTTTTATTAATTCGATGTCAAATTCAGATGGTGGTTCAACTGTATCTTTGCTTAGATATTCCTTGAATTCACCTGAAGGATCGATTTCCTCTACAAGATCTGACATGTTTGAAGATATTTGTAATTCTTTTTCATCATAATTTATAAGAGTTTCGAGGAACATTTGAGACCAGGGGCGCCTACTAGTAGGTTTGCCATTCAAACTTAAAATGAGCATTTCTCTTGGTCTACTGGTTGCTACATACAAAGTTCGTTTTTCTTCTTCGCGTTCTTTTTCAAGTTCATCTCTAACCAAATTTGAAATAACTGTCTCATCATTACTGGAGCTCATTTTTTCAGTAATCATATAGCCATTTTCTCCGAACAAAAATTCAGGATCGGTTGAATTTTTTTCCTGCCAGAAACAATCAGCTAACAACACGATTGGGAACTCAAGTCCCTTTGATTTGTGAACAGTAAGCAATTTAACGCTATTCGATTGTTCTGTTTCTAATGTTGCTTCGGTTTCTTCTGTGCTATCAACAAAGGATTTTAGATTTGAAGAGAGCTCCCTTAAGGTTGTTCCCATTCTGTCAAGTTCTTTTGAAATTTCAAGAAGCTTTTCAACATTGGCAATCATTCTTTGAGAATTATCCAGTGATGAAAGTTTTGCAAGGTAATCTGTTTCAGATACAAATTTTTCAAGAAGATTCCCGGGACTCAATACAAATTTGAGCCTCATATAACGATCGAACAACGTTTTTAGTTTTTGTACAGTGATATTTTGTGATCGATTAATGGATTGATAGAAATGATCGTTTTTTCCCTTTAAAGCAACAATTTCATCGAGTGTGAGTCCAATAGCAGGTGAAAGTAGAAATTTTGCAAATGAATTATCATCTAATGGATCTACTATAATATCAAGACATGCCAGTAGAGCAGCTACTTCTGGACTATCATAAAAATTCTTTCCACTGACTGTGTAATAGGGTATAGAGTATTTTTCCAGTTGTTCTTCGTATAATTTGACTTTACCTGATTTTCTAAAGAGAATGGCAATATCTCCCGGTCTTATCCTTCTCTTTTCATAGTTTCCGTTTTTATCACGAAAGGTTACTTCTTCATTTAACAAATCAGTAATGCATTTTGCAATGCGCAGAGGTTCCACTGAAGTGTTTTCAGAGAATAATACTCTTACCCGTGAAGCGTTATCAGCTGACTCATATGGTAATGGATTGATTGTGGTTTCATAGGTTGAATAAAACAATTTTTCAGCGTGCTGGGGGTTCATAACCTTTCCAAATAACCTGTTTTGAAACTCTACAATATCAGGATGTGAGCGCCTGTTTGTGGTTAGTTGAGTAATATTCGAGCCTTTCTGATAGAAATGTTCTCTGGTTTTGTTGAAAACGCTAACATCAGCACCCCGAAATCTGTAAATCGATTGTTTGTTATCACCTACAAAAAACAGATAATTCTCTTCTTTAGTATGAAGCAAATCGATTATTTCCTTTTGTAGTTCGTTTGTATCCTGAAACTCATCAACAAGAATATATCTGAATCTCCTTATATATTTCTTTCTTATGGCAGGAAATTCCTTGAGAAGATCGCGGGTTTTTATAAGTAGGTCTTCAAAATCTATATATCCTTTACCAGTAGTTTCTTCCTCATATAGCTTTAATAGACCTTCGAATTTTGAATGAAATACTCTGGTTCCTTGAAGGATTTTTTTGCCCTTTTCCCCAATTTCCATTTCTTTAATATTTGTTTTTAGAGGTCTTGATGAAGTTATTTCGTATCTTTTTGAACTTAACACATTTTTAAGCAGTTTGAATGTGTTATCAACACCCAGATAATCTATTAATTCTTCCATATCGTCAATATTTTCTTCAAAATATCTCATGACCACTCTATTTTCTATAGCAGTTTTTTTCATACCGGAAAGTACCTCAAATCCTGGATCAATACCAAGAAAAACAGCACTTTCCCGCAAAATACGTTCGCAAAAGGAGTGAATGGTTGATATCCATGAATAAATTATTCTCGCCCGAATCGATTTCCATTTTCCTGGACAACCCTTTTTAAGTCTGTCCTCGAAAGCATTTAACACTCTATCCTTCATTTCTTTTGCAGCCTTTTTAGTAAATGTTATAGCCACAACGTTGTGAACGTCGATGTTTTCATTTTTTCTAAATGCGTTATCAAATATTTCGATATAATGTTTAACCAGCATATAGGTTTTACCTGTGCCAGCTGAAGCTGACACAAAAATATCGTTGTTTACTGAGTCTTTACGATGCACTTCAGACATCATTTTTTTCTCCTCTCCACATCAAAGCACTGCAAAAGCGGGACTCTGAATAAGGACATTTATAACATTGAGATGGATTTGTGAGCATAGCAGGAGTAAAATGACCGCTGTATATAGATGATGTTATATCTGAAAACCAGTTCAATATATATTTCTCATCGAGTGTAGATGATCTTTTAAAGTTCCATTCCATGTTGCTGTTTCTGTGCAAAGTAAAGACACAACTGTTAATAGTTTTCCCTGTTAAAGGTTTAAATGTACCTCCAGAAATGTAATATCCTTTATCTTCAAACAAATGCTCTGCTGCCAGTGAATATAGCATGAGTTGCTCTTTTTTGCCTGAAGAACCTCTTTTATAATCTATTAAGAGAAGTCCCCCTGTGGATTTATCCAGATCCAGCCTATCGATTTTTCCTCGCATGCCTATTCCGTCGATTATCTCAACAGGTTCGTTATTACCAAACCCAAAAGACACCTCAAAGTAATGTGGTCTAAACTCTCCTTCGATCCCCGGGGCTTTTGCTTCCCTAATATAAATGTATTCTTCTATGATTTTTTTCAGCCTTTTAAATTCAAATTGCCTTATTACCTTGCTGTCGAACATCAGGAATTTCTTGATGTGGTTTCCAAGAGATGCTTCCCAATCGGAAAAACTCTTCGAGAAAAAATCCTTCAAAACGCCATGAAGTATGCTTCCTTCTTGCAATGGATTAAGTTCGAAGAGTACTTCCTGTTTTTCTGTAAGGTTCAGTACATAATTTAGAAAAAATCTGAAGGGACATTTATTATACATTGATAATCGTGAAAAACTAAAATTCTTTCCAATAACTGACTTCAGACATATATTATTTTCTAAGTTCCAGCTAAAATATCTATTTAAATACCTGAATTTGTTCTCAAGTGACACAATATCAACGTAATCTCCAGCTTTGTCAAGCATATTCTTAACATCTTCCCAGTAAGGTGTTTTGAAGTAGCTTCCTGCAGTCAGTTTCAGTTCTTTAATACTCATGCAGGAGGATAGGTTGGTTTGGAATATCTCTCGTTTCCCTTCTGAATCGCCCACAGTTTCGACTTTTGCTTTTGATGCTTCAAGAATCTCATCCAGGTAAGGTGAGGGTAAGATAGGCTCACCTTCAATGGTACTCATGGGGTAACTAAAATATAAATGATCTTCTGTTCTTGTGATAGCAAGGTAAAGATTGAGTTTTTGTTGTTTTTCCTGGGTTAAAAGCAGATCTCTCGGAGGGTGCATACTGAACTGAGTGAAACTGTATAGAGGATTAATTCTAACATTAGGGTAATCTGTTTCTTTAAATCCCAAAAAGAATTTTACTTTCTTTTTTGAATGCCTGGCATTAATGAGCGAATGAATTTCAACCCGGTTAGCAAGTTTTTTTGATGTTTGATAGTGTTCGTTTTTTAGAATATGTGAAAGATATGAATAATAGTTGTTTGGAGATAGTTTATTTTTACCTAAAAAAATCAATAATCGTTCAAAGTCAGGTATTATTAATTCAAAAAAACGATTAAGCGCAAGTACATCGTTCTCTTCTTCGAACATTTCAAGATTGTTCTTAATTTCCAATAAATGTTCCCAATTTTCGAAATATTTTCGATAAACCCTGCAATCACGTTTTTTTAAGGATTCAAAGGGTTCCAAAATCTGAAATATTCTGTCCAGTAAAGGTTTGAATTCACTGTCAATCCTTTTAAGTTCTTCGTCAATAATGTTGCACTCTTGTTCGACAAATTCTTCTTCTGAGTGGGATTCGATTGCTTTCCTTTTTTTTATTAAAAGATCTTTATACCTATCCAGTTTGTTTAATAGTGATGTCCTTCGCTTTTTCAAAGTTGATCTTGGGTAGTCGTAAAGCATTCTTGAATTGACGGTTATCGATTCGAAGAATTTATTATCAATTTCCTTTCCAGCATATCCTACATCTGCCATTGCGATTATTTTCTCGGGGTCAAAACCTGTTGCGGCGGTTTCTAAAGGTAGTAGAAGTGTTCGTATTGCCTTCGACTCAAGAATAGGTAAATCGCCTTCAACCCTGTATGGTATTCCATAATCATCAAATGATTTTGAAATTTGCTGATAGTAGAGTGAAAAGTCTCCAGTTACAATAGATATTTCATCGGGCTGATATCCATCTTTAGTGATCAGCTTTTTCACTTCCCGTGTAACCTTTTCAATCTCTTTAAACATATCATGGCAACTAAAAACTCTCACATTATTTCGCTCTTTGTTACCACTCTTTTTTTCAGAGAATACATTATTTAAAAATGGCTCAAGCTTTTCAGGATAGGATGCATTTTTCAAAAAAACACGTTCTATAGTACACTGATTTCCTTCTAGATCGGTCTCCTTTTTTAGAGTATCGACCAGCTCTTTTATGGTTTCATTCTGTCGGAAGATTTCTTCTCTATGCTTATCATCAGGAAATGTAATGTAAATTTCTTCAAAGGATCTACAAATATTGCTCAGAAAGACTGACGCAGCGGGTGAAAAATCATGAAACCCATCTAGTATCAAGAATTTGCCGAATTCTCCAAAATTAATTTCGTTAACATAATTCTTTGCAGCCAGATAAGCATCAAAACTGTCATACACTTTTTTTCTTGAGAGGCTATAAGAAACATCAATATAAACATCCTTCAAGAAATCAGCAACCTCATCATTTTCTGCGAAAAGTCCTTCGAATCCCGCATTTTCTTTAACGTCGTGGATCATTTCCTGGATGTAGTCAATAAATACATGAGAATCGGACAATTCTCTATATTTTTCAACATCGTGTTTTTCAAGAATTTCTCGTATGATCATTCTCATTACATGGCTGTGAATGTGAAGCCAGTCAGGTCTAAGCATCCTCATGATATCGACAGCAAAATGATCTATTGGCTTAAAGTTAGTCGCAGAAAAGCCTCCAGTTATTTTGAGAAATCTTTCTCGAATTTTTCTGATGTATAAACCAGAGGGACCCACAAAAAGGTATGAAAAGGGATCCTTTTGATGACGTTTCTTCATTTCATCAAGGACAAGAGAAGTTTTACCTGAACTGGAAGGACCGCTTATAAGGGTAACTTTCATATAAATTACCTCGATTATTTAAAATAAATATCATTACATGTTAATTTTATCATCAATCATGCTTAAAGGGTTTAACTTGTTCTATTAATGCCTATAAAATAGAGAAGATAAGCTGTTAAAATATACTAAGACTAGATAACTCTTAAATAATTAGTTGAGGTGAAGTTATAACTGACTGGTATAAGAAATCAATTGAAGAAGCACTCGAAAAATTAGAAACGGATAAAGCTAAAGGTCTGAGCGATGAAGTAGCAAAAAGCAGACTAAAGGATTTTGGAAAAAACAGAATAAAAAAGCAGAGTGGCAGAAGTGCATGGAAAATATTTTGGTCTCAGTTTGCTTCAATCATGATAGTTGTTCTGATTGTGGCAGCAGTTATTATGGCCTTTTTAGGAGAGATCACCGACACAATTGTTATTGCCGTAATTCTAGTTTTAAATACAATTTTAGGTTTTTTTCAGGAATATCGTGCTGAAAAAGCAATGCAGGCTTTGAAGAAACTCTCAGTGCCAGAAGTCACTGTAAAGCGAAATGGCAAATTTAAGAAAGTAAATTCTACAGAACTAGTTCCAGGAGATATTGTCCAGCTAGAGGCAGGGAATCATGTTACAGCCGATGTAAGAATAATAGAAACCTCAAAACTCAGAATTCAAGAATCCGCTTTGACAGGAGAATCAGAACCGGTTACCAAAAATTCAGTGAAAATTGATAGGGAGATTGATTCTCTTGGTGATCACACAAATATGGCTTACTCAGGAACTTTTGTAACCTATGGACGTGGAGTCGGAGTAGTTGTAAAAACAGGAATGAATACAGAGATCGGTAAGATCGCGACGATGATCCAGGAAGTCGAAAAAGAAGACACTCCTTTACAAAAACGACTTGAAAAATTGGGGAAATGGTTGGTTTTTGTTGTTCTTGGAATTGCAGCGGTTGTATTTATTTTGGGATTGTTAAGGGGTCAGGATTTAAAAACAATGTTTCTGGCAGGTGTTTCACTTGCCGTGGCAGCAGTTCCAGAAAGTATGCCTGCAGTCGTAACGATTGCACTTGCTCTTGGAGCACGCAGAATTCTGAAGAAAAATGCTCTTGTAAGGCGTTTAAATGCAGTGGAAACTCTCGGATCGGTTAATACAATTTGTTCAGATAAAACAGGAACGATCACAGAAAACAGAATGCAACTGACTTTAGTAAAAACGTACAGCAAGGAATTCGATATTGACATTGATGAAGAAATAAATTTCGATAAATTCTCTGAAGATGATTCTAGATTGTTGTCCATGATTTTACTGACCGGAGGCTTATGTAACAATTCAACCTTTACCGATGACTCAGAAATTTTGGGTGATCCTACGGAAGGAGCGTTACTGGAAGCAGCAAAAATCGTAAGACTTGATAAAGATAATTTAGAGGGAATATTGCCAAGAGTTGCTGAGAATCCTTTTGATTCTGATAGAAAAAGAATGACCACCGTACATGAGATTAAGAACAGTGTTGATGAAAAAAGATCTGATCTAAAAAATGTTTTAAAAAAATTCGATGTTAAAAACTATGTAGCACTTGCAAAGGGCGCGGTTGATAATCTCCTTGAAGCATGTACAGAAATAGCGATTGATGGTGAAATAAAATCCTTAACAGAAGAATACAGGGAAAAAATCAGTGAACAAAACAAGGAAATGGCTGGAGATGGCTACAGAGTTTTAGGAATAGCATTCAAGAATGTAGAAAAGGATCAGTTCAGTGAAACTGAAGGAATTGAAGAGAAAGGGTTCTGTTTTCTCGGAATGGTTGGTCTTATAGATCCACCAAGAGATGATGTCAAAGAATCAGTAAAAGTTGCAAAAAATGCTGGAGTTAGATCAATTATGATCACCGGTGATCATCCGCTAACAGCTTTTAGTGTTGCAAAAGAGGTTGGTATTGCTGAAAATGAAGATGAAGTTATTTCAGGAGATGAGTTAAATGATATTTCAGATGAAGAATTAAAGGAAATCGTAAAAACGCATTCGGTTTTTGCAAGGGTTAATCCCGATCATAAATTGAGACTTGTAACGATTTTACAGAGTATTGGTCAAACGATAGCAATGACCGGAGATGGTGTAAATGACTCCCCTGCTCTTAAAAAGGCGGATATTGGCGTAGCCATGGGAATAAATGGCACAGATGTTTCCAAAGAAGCATCAGAAATAGTTCTTCTAGATGATGATTACAGCACGATTGTAGATGCAATAAAAGAAGGAAGAACGATGTTTGATAACCTCAAGAAGTTTATTCGATACATGCTGGGTTCAAACTTTGGTGAGATCTGGACAATGCTTATTGGTCCATTCATGGGGTTGACATTACCACTCTTACCTTTGCAAATTTTATGGGTTAATTTAATAACAGATGGATTGCCTGCCCTGGCACTTTCTGTAGAACCTCCTGAGGAAGATGTTATGAACCGTCCACCCAATCCGGTAAGCAAATCGGTGCTTGGAAAAGGTGGTTGGACAGTGGCACTCATCGGGGCACTATTAGCGGGAGTTTCATTAACAGTAGGAATTGTCTATTGGTCGCTGAACAATGAAGCCTGGAGAACGATGATATTTACTACACTGGTTTTCTCTCAATTATTCTGCGCACCGTCAATAAGAACAAAACTTTCAATCTTTAAAGATCCACCATGGAAAAATCCATCAATGATGTGGGCTTTATTAGCAAGCTTTTTATTACAGATATCAGTTATCTATGTGCCATTTTTGCAGCAAACCTTTGGTACTGTTCCTCTTGCTTTTATAGATTTGTTAATTGCTTTCGCGGTTAGTTCAATAATAATATGGGCTTTTGAGATAGTGAAACTTTTTAATAAAAGTCCTTTTTTAGAATGGAAAGTGGTAAAAAGAACAGGAAAAAGTTGTCATACGATTTTTGGATTATTGGCCAGTAAGTGAAATATTAGATGATTTATTGACCTAAAAAACAAGTTATCGCTATAAGGCACTTTAAAGTGTTAAATGATAAAATATAAAAAGTCAGGGGGTGAAATAATGAAAAATAGATTAAAATGGGGTTCAAAGGTAATATCTTCGGATGGTAAAAATCTTGGAAAATTAACAAGAATTGTTGTTCATCCGACAAATAACGAAGTTACTCATATAGTTATAGAAAAAGGATTTTTCAACAGAGTGGCGAAATTGGCTCCCATCAATTGTGTATATTTTGCGGCTCCGGATGAGGTAAGACTTGAGGTAAATGCCGAAGAGGTACAGCATTTGCAGGACTTTGAAGAGACATATTTTGTCACAGGAGAGGGTTCTGAAGAAGGCGCTACGCCAATCTACTGGTTAAGACCTGTTGGAGATTATGCCGAACTTTACCCTCTTCCTCCTTTAGTGAAAGAATACAACATCGAAGAAGGAAGTAGAGCTGTAGAACCCGGTGCGTTTGTAATTTCAGCTGAAGAAAAGGAAATTGGAAGGGTTGGCAGTGTCCTTTTAGATGACTCAGGTCACATAACTCATATAGTTATAAATATTACTGCTAAGGGTGAAAAAACCGAAAAAGTAATTCCTGTTGACTGGATAATGGAGATCAAACAATCAAGTCTAAAAATTTCAGCTTCTGAAAGTATGCTGGAGAAATTGCCTAAGAAAAACGAAGGATAGAATCAATGAAAAAGTCAATTCTCATATATTATATTGCTGCAATATCGGTTCAGTATTCAGTTAATTTGTTTGCGTATTTTTTTGATTGGTTTTTAATATTATTTCCCCTGGCTATAATACCCGCATATTTGCTGGCTACTGGAAAGTTAGGTTTCAATGAAAAGCATAAAAAATTGATTTCTGATTTTATAGAAGGTCGAGGCACAGTTTACGAAGAGCTGGAAAAAGAATTTAGTTTTTCTTTTCAAGAAAAAGACCGCGTTAATGATGAAAAATACCGTAAACTAAAGAATTGGGTTTTAGAAACAGAAAGAAGAATAAGAAAAGCTGCAATTTTTCAAAGGAAGCTTTATATAATATCAATATTTATTGCCCCTGTTTTTCCAATACTGAGTTCTGTTTCCGCTCTTTATCAGTATGGAATTAAGGAACTTATTACTCTTATAATAGGGCATGGAGCAATGTATGCCATTATTATAATGGCGATTCTAGGTTTTCGGAACCTTTTGAAAAATGTTGAGCGTCTAAAGGAAGAAATGAAAGATATAATAGAACGTAATTTCAAATAGGTTTTTTAAGTGGTACAGGAGGCTCTGATGATGGCATTTGTTGAGGTAAGAGAATTAATGAAGACATATAAAAATGGAGAAATCAAAGTTGAAGCACTTAAAGAGATAGATCTGGATATAAACAATGGTGAGATACTCTCTATACTTGGTCCGTCAGGATGTGGTAAAAGCACGCTTTTGAACTGTTTATCGGGTATTGATGAGCCAACATCCGGGGTAGTAAACATAGATGGAATAAATATTCACGGACTGACAGATGACAAGAAGACAAGATTTCGAGCCAAGAATATGGGATTTATTTTCCAGTTTTACAATTTGATACCCGTTTTGAATGCAGTTGAAAACGTTGAACTCGCTCTTTTAACACTGGGATATGATGAAAAGAAAGCCAGAAAAGATTCTGCTGAAATACTTGAGAAAGTTGGGCTGGGAGAAAGGACAGATTATTTTCCATCACAATTAAGTGGTGGTGAAAGGCAGCGAGTCTCGGTAGCCAGAGCACTTGTACACAAACCCAAGATAATCTGGGCAGACGAACCTACAGGAGCGCTTGATACGAAAACAAGCAGAGAATTGATGGAACTGATAGAGCAATTGAACAGGGTTTATAACCAGACCTTTGTAATAGTCACTCATGATGAAAGGATATCGTCAGGTTCCGACAGAGTTATTCAGATGGACAGCGGGTTAATCATTTCATCTAAAGAAAAGGTAATGGAAAAATAGAATGCTTATAAATGTATTGGTAATCGCCATAGCAGCTTCACTTATTATTGTGATAATTTCAATGTTACGAAACAAAATTGCTTTTAAAATTGGCTTTAGAAATATATTTAGAAGAAAAGCCGATACCTTTCTTGTTGTTGCAGGATCACTCATTGGCACAGCGCTTATAGTTGGTTCTTTCGCTATGAATGATTCGTTTCAAAAATTCATTTTTTCGCAAATAGAAAAGAGATTTGGGGAAGTTGATGTTGTTGTCACAGCAACAACAAAAGAAACAAATAACCCGTATATTAAACACGAGACAATCGCATCACTCGCGCAAAGGTTACGTGAATCAGAATTAGTTGATGGTGTAGTCCCTATTGTAGCAAAAGAAGTAATAGTAGGAATTCCAGGGAAAACAAAGAATATGGAACCAGCTTTTTCTGAAACTGTATGGTTAATGGGAATTGATGAAGAGAAAATCGCTAATTTCGGTTCAAACAATAATGAAGAAGTTAATTTCGAATTATCTGATAATGGTGTAATTGTTTCAGAAAAGCTTGCAAGTAACCTTGATCTGAAGATTGGAGACAAAATAGAATTAATGAGAGATGCCAGTCTCAGATTCGTTTTTTGGGCGGAACTTCCAACAATTACTATTGAAAACATTATAGAGACTGAAGGCATTTTAGGTTATCAGGGAACGGCAATGACCAACTGTGGTGGCTCCATCATAACTACGCCAGAAAACGCGAGAAAATTGTTGGAGATCAATATAGATAACGCTTATACCGAACTCCTGGTCTCTAATAAAGGTGATTATATTGCTGGTGCAAAATTTAGCTCAAGGGTCGAACAACTAATTGAAGAAAATGCTCCAGAGAGTCTCAACTTAAGAATAAATAAGATTAAAGAAGAACAGGTAGAGAGTGCTTCCCAATCGAATATCGATATATTATTCTTAGCTTTAAGCTTTTTTGCTATCTTGGCTGGGATATTGCTGCTATCTAATATTTATCTTATGCTGACTGAGGAACGTAGAACAGAACTTGGGACGCTCAGGGCACTGGGATACACTAGAAAGAAAGTAAGTCTGGTTGTTCTGTATGAAGGTTTCTTCTACTCCCTTCTAGCTTCAATGATTGGTGTACCTGTAGGTATGGGAATATCAGAGTTCTTGCTGGATAAATTTGTGAATTTGTTTACAAATATTACTAGTCTAATTCCGTTTGAGGGGGCCAGTCAGTTTGGACAGACATTTCAGATGTCATTTTCCTTTTATATTCAACCACAATCAATATTTTATGGATTTTTCCTTGGATTAATTGTTCCAATGGCAGTTGTTCTTTATTCTTGCAGAAGAATTTCGAGAATGAACATCGTAAAAGCGGTCAGAGGAATACCAGAGTACTTTACGGAACGATCTAAACAAATAATTAAGATCGTAGCTATTGCTGGATTTATAATAGGTCTTCTTGTTGTGATTGCATCATATAATTCTTCAAGTGCTGTTGGTTTTTTCATAGGTTTTGTCGTCGCAGTATTACTTTTTCCTTTTTTGTTTCCAGACTCCATTAGAAGATTATTTGTGACTCTCTCAGGTATAGCAGCTGTTATATTCACCATGTTCAGCAACAGCATAGATATTATATCTTCTCAAAGTGGAGATTCTCTAGTACTAATGATAGCTAAAGGTTTCACAATACTATTTGCGGGTTTGTTGCTGGTTGTTTACAATCTGAGAATTTTTGAAATGCTCTTAACTACACTATTTAAAAAATTAAGAGGAAGTTCAGGGGTTTTCAAAGTAGCCCTTGCATTCGCTGCTAGAAATAGAAGGCGAACCGGATTGACAATAGCAATGTACGCACTTGTGATTTATATAATTACATTAATTTCAATTATTCCATATTCTCAGGAAAGAAATCTGGTTGAGAGTAGAAACCTCTTTTTTATGGGATACGATGTTGGAATACTTTCAATGAGCCGTGATAATGTGGATACTAATGAGTACAAAGATCTTGATTACTTAACTTCAATGGCAAGTGTTAAAAGTATCAATCTGGGTTTGAATAGGGACACTGGAATAGTCTCCAGGTTTCCAGCATACATATTCGATGAAAATTTCGGTAGTGAGGAAATTCCAGAATTATCTAATTTTGAATTGATACCAAAGGTACGTGGAAATGTTGAGACTGCTGGAGATCTTTGGGATTATATGAGAAAAAATCCTAAAACAGTTGTTCTGAATGGAGCACTATCTATGATAGCTTCTCTTGAAGTAGGAGATAAAATTAATTTATCAACAATAACGGGCAGTCAAGGTTCACCTATGTCTCAAGGCCCGCCTATGGAGCATTACTCATCTCGAGATTCTGTTGAGGTCAAGGAGGATTTAGGGGAGTTCACTGTGATAGGAAAGGTAAAGAATTCAAGTCTGACCTTTTTATCTGGTTTTATGATCAGTGAAAAGGCGTTACCAGAGGATTCTCTTAACAGTGCAACAAAAATTGTGCTGGTTAACCTGCTTGGTAGCAACACAGAAGAGAAGGAATCACATATGGATGAACTGAGAACTATCACAAATTCAAATGCGCAGATTCCTTTGTTAGTTGATCATCTTATAAAACTTATGACACAGACTATAAGGGGTATGATAGATATATTGCGTTCATTTTTGTATTTTGGGATGATCGTCGGCATAGTTGGAATAGCCATCATAATGGTAAAAGCACTATATGAACGGCGAAGACTTGTGGGAATGCTAAAGGCCATAGGTTTTACAAAAAAGATGGTATTCAGTTCTTTCTGGATAGAAACAAGCTTTACCGTGTTGATAGGAATTCTCCTGGGGATGATAACAGGAGCTTTGACGAGCCAGGAATTGTTTAGTTCTGCTACTTTCAATGGAATTAACATGGCAATACCCTGGAACCAATTGTTCGGTATGGGGATAATATTTTACCTGATATCATTAATGGCAACTTTTATTCCCAGTTACATTGCATCAAAAATGTCTCCTGCGAAAGCGCTGAGATATTTTGAGTAGGTAGGGGGGATCGAGTAAATGGACAAAGTTCTTATCGTTGATGATGATCCATCTGTAAGGATTTTACTAAAAAAAATACTGCAGAGGTCTTCATTTGAAGTTCTGGAATATGACAGAGGAGCAGGTGTTGAAAATATAATCGACAACAAAAAACCTGATCTTGTGTTACTCGATCTCATCTTGCCTGATATAAACGGGTTACAGGTACTAAGGAGTTTGAAAAATAACTCAAATGTGAAAAACTTGCCTATTGTAGTGTTAACCGGATCATCAGATAAAGAAAACAGAATTAAGGCCCTTCAGTATGGAGCGGTAGATTACATCACAAAACCCTTTCTTCCTGAAGAAGTTCTTTTAAGAGTAAATACGCAGTTGAAAATGCACAATTTAATTAATTCTCTTCAAGAAGCTGTTTCAAATCTTAAAATGGATATAGAAGCTGCAGAGGGTATTCAGAGAGCTCTGGTTCCCACAGCCGTTCCTGAAAAAACAAAACCACGGATATCATGGTTATATGAACCATCCTACAAAGTTGGTGGAGATATCTTTGATTTCATAGAGCTTGGAAATGACCGAAAGCTTGTCTATATTGTTGACGTAGCCGGTCATGGTGTGAATGCCTCGATGATTTCGGTGATGGTTCACAGATTCATTGAGGATTATATAAACTCTCATTTGCTTTTTGATTTGACAAATTTTATGAAAGAATTGGAGTCTAATTTCAAATTTGAACGTTTTGAGTTATTTATTACTATAATTGCAATGATTATTGATTATGGGGAAAAGAAGTTGCACCTTGCAAATGCTGGAATACCTATGCCGATTTTTCTAAGAAATGGACACGCGGAGTACATTACCTTCCCGCATGAAAGCCTTGTGGGCATCGATTTGATTAAAGGAGAAGTCAATTCAATGGATTTCAATGAAGGGGACAAAATTTTCCTTTACTCAGACGGTTTAACAGAATTAAGAGGGAAAGATGATGGATCATTTGGATATAAACTTTTGAAAAAATTTCTGGAAAATCACGGATCGAGTAAGGTAGAAGATATTGTTAAAGACCTAAAAGAATATCTGCAAAACTATCGAAGGAACAAATATTACGAAGATGACATTACTTTTATTGCTATCAATCTTTAAACCTCCGGGAGTGAAACTATGTTTCATTTAAAAAAAGAAAACAAGGGCGCAGCGATAATATTGTTTGATGAAGAAGTTAGATTAACAGGGAAGATATCTGCTGAACTGAAAAAATGGTTTAAAAAACAAAGACTTAACAGTTTAGAAACGGTAATCTTTGATTGTCAGAATATTATATTTATTGACAGTATGGGTATTGCTTCCGTTATTAGTATGTACAAAGCAATTACTTCTTCTGGAAAACAGATGATATTATCCAGATTAAGAAAAGAAGTGAAAGATATCCTTATTTTATTGAATCTGGATAAATTGTTTTTAATGGATGACAGAACTCCTGAGCAAATAATAAGGAAACTGTGACATGGAAAATATGACAAACAAAGAATCATATAGAACAACAATCTCATCGACACTTGATGCAGTAGATGATGTTTCAGCAGAAATTTACTCATTTATAGCAAAAAGAAGTGGTAATGAACTTGCCTTTAGAGCTGGTTTGCTAGTAATCGAGATATGTACTAACATCGTAAAATATGGGTATGAAAAGTCTCCCGACGAAAAAATTTGGGTCAGTATTGATAAGAACAATAGCAGTTATACTATTTTAATCGAGGATGAATCTAAACCTTTTAACCTGCTTGAAGAATATCATAATATTGACCTGGATAAAATCGATAAGCTTGAACGTGGAGGGATGGGGATATTTCTTATAAAATCACTATCCAAAGACATTAATTACAGTTATTCAGAAGGTAAAAATAAACTTACAATAATCGTTTAATTAGGCCATATCTTTTTTTGAATTTTTTCAATTTCGCTGATTATTTCAGTTACTTTTGCTTTATTATTTTCCTGTGCGTACAACTCGAGATTCTTTCCCGCTTCTGCAATTTCTTCAACACTGTACATAGTGCCTGACCCTTTTATACTATGCCCTTCAACTGCTATTGCATCAAAATCATTCTTATCTAATAATTTTTTTAGTATATCAATCCTTTCTCTCAGAAAACTTCCATATTCTTCAAACATCGTTTTCGCTTCATCTATAGATATGCCCATATTATCTGCAAATAATCTAATTCTTTTTTCTCTTTTAGTAGGAAGGCTGGTAGTAGTTTCCTTTTCCTGACTTGACAGGGGTTTATTTGACTTGGTAACTCTTTCAGACGTACCGATAAATGATCGTACAATATCAAGTAATTCTTTTTGTTTTATTGGTTTGCCAAGGTATGCATTACAACCAGCTTCAAGACTCTTTTGTTCATCTCCCTGCATGGTATGTGCTGTGAGAGCTATGATTGGAATATTATTTCCCATCTTTCTTATTTGCTGGGTAGCTTCATATCCATCTACAACAGGCATTTGCATATCCATAATAACCATATCGTAAACATTTTCAAGTACCATCTGAATAGCTTTCTTTCCATTGAATGAAACATCGACATTGATACCTGCACGTTCAAGGATCTTTTTAATCAGTAACTGATTAGGTTTATTGTCTTCAACGACCAGTATTCTGATTGTTTTTTTGTCAAGAAAAGGTTTTAAATCAGGAATGAATTCGGAAACAGCTCTCATCAACTCTTTTTCATTATCAAAATCATTTATTACTCTGAATTGATTTTCAGGTAACGGTAATTTTTTATTGTATAAATTACCAACTAAAATTACCGGAACATCTATAGACTGGAATTTCTCGCTAAACAAATTATTTCTTTGTGATTCATCAAGATCAAAATTGTTGATTATTACCAATCTGTAATCATCTTGTTTTAGATAGTGATTTATTAGTGGAATATCTCTTATCATTTTGTATTTCAGATCAAGTTTGTTGAATATATTGGAAAGAGAATCAAAGTATTCTTCATCATTTCCAACAATCATTATCGCAATATTTTCATTTTCTTTTGAATCTTTGATTGATTGAGACAATTGTTTTTTAGAGGGAACTTTGGAAGGGATTCTTACAATCGCTGTTGTTCCTTTTCCTGGTTCACTATTAAGGTTGATAGTTCCATTTTGCAGATCCACGAGACGTTTGGTTATTGCAAGACCAAGGCCTGATCCACCGTAACGTCTGGACATATTGCTTTCAATTTGAACGAAGGGTTCAAATACACTATCAAGCTTTTTCCTTGAAATCCCAATGCCTGTGTCGTGAACTTCATAGATCATGTAACCTTCTCTGTAATTACCCAAAATTGTTATTGTGCCTACTTCAGTAAACTTAATAGCGTTTGAAATTAGATTGGTTAAGATTTGTCTGATTTTAAATTCGTCACTAATAATATATTCGGGGACATTTTCATCAATGTTGCTTGCCAGGTGTAATTTCTTCGATCTTGCCATTGGATAATACATTTCAACCATTTGATTAACTAATGTTCGTGGATTAAAAATATTTTCATAAACTTCAATATGACCGGATTCTATTTTTGATAGATCAAGAACGTCGTTTATTAAGTCAAGTAAGTGTTCGCCGCTTTTGTATATAGTATGCAGATATTTTCTTCTTTCCTTATCTGTCTCTTCAGTCAGAAGAAGTTCAGCAAAACCAAGAATGGCGTTCATGGGTGTTCTCATCTCATGAGACATATTTGCCAAAAATTCCGATTTCATTTTATTTGCCTGTTGCGCTTCTATAGTTGCTTTTTGCAATAATTCGTTTGTTTTTTTAAGTCTTTCCTGTGTATTTTCAATGAAACCCATTGTATTATTGAGATCCTTGGCTATTTGTCCCAACTCGTCATCCGTCTTCAAGTCAACACGCTCGTATTTTCCTTTGCGCATCGAGGAAAAGCCCTTAAGTATGTTATTCAATGCCATGGAGAGGTAAGTATTCAGCGACTTTGAGAAGATCAATGAAAAAGTAATTACACTGGCAAGAAGTATCAATATTATTGGAAGGAGTTTTGTTTTTAGAGTTGACAGTAATCCTTGCGACTGTAATATGTAGAAATCGACATTTCCGATTGTTAACTTGTCGACAAGAAAAACATCTTTTGGTTCAAAAAAACCAAAAAAGGGTTTGTTTTGGCTTATTGTAAAGGGCAACTGCTCAGCCTCTTCCTGAGCTTCGATTATATCTTTAACAAAAATACCGGTCTCAAGGAATTCTTCGGGAATTACCAATTTGTCCTTTGCCTGAAGAAATAAAATAGCGTCCTGTCCAACATAGTTGGTTAACTCAGTAATCTTATCCTTTTCAAAAGAAACACCGAATAATATTCTTCTTTCATCGAAGCTAAATGTTGAGAAATATACAATCGTACCATCAATATTGAAAAAACTATCTGATTGATTAAGAAAATGGTTCACTTCTTCCGATGATAAATCAAGGTCGCTATTAAATAACTGCAATTCGTCATCAGCATCTTTTGAAGCCACCAAATTAAATCCCGAAAGTACTTCTCCCTTTTCTACCAGTGTTAACGCAGAATAGCGCAATTCTTTCTTGAAGTTCACAAACCAGTTCATAACAATTTGCTTTTTGTCTTTCAAGTAAGCTGAGTATTCGTTTTTTGCACTGGTAATAAAGTAAATAGATAGTACAATCATTAATATTGCCATGGTACTCAACACAAAAATAAAAAACTTCAGTGAAACACTTCTGCTTAATCGTTTCATGATATCGCCTCTTGAATAAATTAATATTGAACCCTTTCATAACCAAGTATATCAATAAATGTCTGTTTAACTTCTTTGAAATAAGAAGTATTCAGATTTTTTCCCAGTTATACTTGTAAAAAATTCTTCTATCAAGTTTTGGATAGTTTAGAGGGTCCAGATAAACCTTACAGCCTGTATCTTTTATCATCAAAGCAAATTTTTCGGAATTCATTGGTAAAACCGGTCCCATAAATATATTGGTATCTATTCCAGCATTTCTAAGTATCTTAACCGTATCCAGTCGTTTTTCTATTGGGGGTGCATAAGGTTCAAAGATTCTTCGTACATCTTCTCTGTTCGTAGTAATTGTGATGTTCAGATTAAGTTCTTCCGATTTTTTCAACAGGTCGATATCTCTTGTTATAAGTGTGGATTTCGTCATGACAAAAATATTTTTCTGTGAGTGATAAGTGTCTTTAATATTTTTCTGGTGAGTTTGTAGATTTTTTTCA
>JAYEJL010000050.1:0-3283 GCA_034660555.1 Thermotogota bacterium | reverse complement strand
TTGATATATCGTGAAACTCATCATCGTTACCTGCAAAGTGTTCGTGCCAGCCTATAATTTTCTCTTCTAAATTAAAGTTAAGAGTTAACAGGGCGTGGTCTCCTCTGAGCGTGAAGATAAGATTATCTCTATCTTTTTTATAGACTAATCTGCTTATTTTTTCTTGAGTTATCTCATAAGATAATTTGTTAGCATCGTGAGATTTAAAACTTTCTGTAAGTAAGTCATAACTAAAATAATCACAAGCTCTTGAATCACGCCTTATATAAAATAAAAGGTCTTCTTTCCTTATCGGTTGGGTAGTATTAGAACCATCTGTATTAGTTACAGACGCCTCAACTGTAGTAGGAGTGATTGGATCATCCGGAGTTCCACCGTTGATTGCTGCAATAGCTTCAGAAGAGCCTGCGATAAGGCTGTTATTGCCACCCATTAACCATTCTATTTCTTCAGTTATATCAGCTATTGCAAACTCAAGGCCGTCATCATCATTAGTTCCGGTTGTCATATTGTCATAATCGGCTACTTGACTTCCCCACATAGTGGTCGGTTTATTGTTTGTATTAGCATAATAAATCCTTCCTTTGTAATATCTTACACAAGAAGGGTAATCACCAGCCCCTGTGAACGGGTCAGCTGTTCTTGCAAAAGTAGATAAAGTAAAGTTTGTCGCACTAACTCTGGTAAGTTTCCTCGGTTCATAACTAGGATGGACAATCACCATAACATCAGCATTCTGGTCGTATTTTAACTCTTTAGATTCTGCCAATGAATAAGGTGTGGCTACTTCTAAATCAGCACCGCCGCTTTGCACAAAACCGAGATTTCCTCCGGCGTCATAACTTAGAAACTTTATCTTGGTATTATAGAATAAACAAAGATAAGATTGTTCATTGTTAAACTTAAACTCTATAAATCTACAATCCTCAAACTTTGATATGCTTTCAAAGCCGGGTCGGTAAATAGCATTACCTTGAAAGTTGGTAAAAAAGTTCTTTACTACATCTGCGCCGGAATGATAGATAGGTAAATCGAATCTTCCGTTAGTCCTGTGGTCGATTTTACCAAAAGAGAAATTGTTAAATTGTGTACTTATTCTTGCCATTATTCTTTATCGTAATTAGTAGGATGAGCCGTACTTCTTGATTGCGCAAACTTAGAACGATTTATCCTAATTGGCCTATTCTCCTGGCCGCTTAATGCAGCTACATTTGCCTTCTCGGTAAGAAGTTCAGCGTAGAGCTGTTTGTATTTTACTTCATCCTGGGTTATCTCCATACAAGTTTGCTTCGCAAGATACAAAGCGAGAGCTGAAACAAACTCAGCAGAAAACTTAGTTGTATCAGTTATGTCTTTTATGAATCTAATCGGTAATCCGTCATCAGTGTAGTCCTCATTAGTGACAATACTCCTGCCTTCTACGGAATATAAGTTTTTCTTGGTTTCTATTTCTCCTATTCCTAAGACCTTTAAGCAGTCTTCCGGTTTCTTATAAGCATAATCATATCCGAAAGGCGGGGTTGCTGTAGTATCTTGAGCTATTAACCTTCTTGATAAAGCAAAATTAGGCATAAGCTCTTTCAAAGCCTTCTCTCTTGCAACATCATACCATTTACGAAAAATCTTTTCGGTAGGTTTTTGAGGTGTGTCTATATCCTCTACACTTCCATAGTTACCTAATTTACTTAATGCTAAATTACAAATATCTATCTTAACTGATACAACGCTCATTTTTCACCTCAGCTATTATGTATTAACACTCTTAAATCCTGCAAAGCGTTCTTATATTGAGTTACGCTTATTAAACCTTCATTAAAAAATCTCATCTTATTTGACTGTAATAACTCACTATCTTCAAAAACGAAATAACATTTTCTTATATTCTTCTCAATTCTCTCAATCTTATGCCCCTTAGCTTTTAAGTAGGCTGTTAAATATAAATCACTTGTTTTATATTCATTATTCATATCAATCCTTTGGTTAAAGGGGGCGAATCACTACACAAGAAATTCTTTTGGAATACGTTTGGATTGTGTAGGGCTTTCACCCCCTTAGTTTTCATTAAAGTCCTGTAGCTAAAATTCTGTAAGTTACTTTTACTGTAATTGGGCTATCGCCTGTTGCCGGGTCGCCTGTTCCACAGAATAGTTCTAATGCTTCATTAGCGTCTAAATTAGTATCAGCTGATAAAACCTGAACCGTTCTAATAGTGTCTGCTGTTTGAGCTAAAAAATCTGATAATCCAACCGTGTCGCTTAAAGTTGTGTTTGTAGTGTCTGTCTGAATACTTAAATCTCCGTTGGTAGCATAAGCAGCACTATTGTAATCAAGTATTAACACTGCACTAATAAACTCAATTACATAACCTGCGCCAGGTGCTGCTACCAACTCTTGTGGAGTTGTGTTAAGAGCCAAGATTTCACCTGTTGTTATATCTACCGAAGCAGTTTGGATTACATTTTGTGCGATTTTACCAGAAGTAACTGCATCATCTGCTAATTCAGCTGTATCAACTACACCAGAGTCTAAAGTAACTGAATTAGATGATACTGATACATCTCCCCAATCCTCATCCGCGAAACTTGACTTAGTTATACTGTCATCTACAGAGAGCAAGTCAGATACGGCCTTGCCTTTCTTTGGGATGTTGTTCTCAAACAACACTATCCCGTCAGAGCTATCTACAGAAGCTGCAGTATCAAGCTCATCATAGCCTAAATAAGCTAAGTCATTCTTATTGCCTGCATAAAGCGGTAAAGCTAAAAGCAGGAATAAAAATGCAAATAATATTTTTCTCATAATTACCTCCTAAGTAGAAAGAGGGGCTTTTTTCAGCCCCCCTGTTAAATTTCTATCCTGCCATTGCAAGGCTAATGTCCATATCAACTGTACCAGCAGCAGTGCCTGCGGTGTTTAGAGTCAGAACTAAGTGAACTCCGCCTGCGTAAGCCTGGTCGTCTTCGATGCCTAACAATTCTGCGATTGTTTTGGTTTCATCAAATGGTGAAATGTTAGCCCCTAAGACATCACCAACAGCAAGACCGGTGTCTGCGTCAAGTCCATCAGCTAAAGCGTCCTTGTCGATTACCTCGCCTAAGTCGTCTCCATCTTCCCTACCAACCTTGTAAAAGCCGATGTCGTAATCAGAACCGGCGGTGATAGAAACAGTTTTCGGCAGAAACAACCTGGTAACCACAGTTGCGATTGGTAAGTTGCGTGCCAAGATAACTGTATCTCCATCGTTGTCGGTTGCTGCAATAGAAGCCACCGCTTTAACGGTCTG
>JAYEJL010000049.1:0-3306 GCA_034660555.1 Thermotogota bacterium | reverse complement strand
TGTATTGTTCTATTTCTCTTTTTTTATTAAAACTCGAATCACTTTCTAAAAATGGTAAAAGAGGCAAATATCCTTCAACATGACCAAGAATGCTAAAACCGCCTTCTTTCACATTCTTACTTATAATGTTTTTGTATGTTTCCCAGTAATCATCGTAATTGGTTTCTTTAACCGGAACCCTGTGCAAACTCGCAATGACATATTCAATTTCGCGATGTTTATAAGGTAGCAATATTCCATTTTTACCAAGACCGGTTTCTATTCCCAGATATGCAGTTATTCCAGTGTTTTTGGCGTTTTCCTTGAATTCATTAAATTCATTTATGTATTTTTCTGTAAAATCTATGCTATAAGAGTGTTTGAGTTCGAAATGATCTGTTACTCCACAGATTTCAACATTACCTTTGAGTGCTTCAAGGAGGTCAGAAAAACTCATTTCTCCATCAGAGTGATGTGTGTGCAAATGATAGTCAAAGCTTGTTAATTTCAATTTTCATACCTCATTTTTTCAGTGATTTACCGTCAAAATATTTGGTTGTTTCAATATTTAACAAATCCAGTGTTGTGGGAGTTATATCCACAAGAGATCCTTTTTCTATAGTTTTGTTTGCATCATCGATACCTCTGAACATGAATATTGAGGGTTCTTCGTGGTAGGTTCCGTGATAACCAAAAAAAGATCCCGGTCTTCTTGACTTTAAACCTGTTGAATATCCCTTTTTAAAGCAGAATGAGAGATCTGCATATTCAGGGTTGTGCATGTTTTGCATGTCTTCTTTCGTATAGACTTTATCTATAGCCTTGAATTTCTTAAGCATGTCCACCAGAAGTCCTAATTTTTCCTTTGCCTTTTCAGTTAGTGTATAAATCGGAACTGTCGGAAATCTAAGCATTAATATATCTGCATTGTCTGAAACCTTTTGTTCTACTTTTCCCATCTCGACTTTCAGCTCAAGAACTCTGGCAACTGCGCTTATCCTTAAATCTGTTGGATTATTGGCCAGCGTCATAGAATGATCTGAAGATATTACAGCAACAAATTCACCTAATTTATCCATCAGATAATCTGAAATAAGTTGAAGCTCTTTATCTGTCTTTTCAAGTTCTCTTATTGTTTTAGGATGTATTGGACCATAGCGGTGACCAACAGAATCGAGAGATTGGTAAAGGCAGAAAATTGCATCAAAACTTTTTTCTTCCATTTCCCTTTCTAAAGTTTTTCTTATTTCTTCAGGCTTATTGCCATTGACCTGTACATGTTTAACTCCCTCTCTGCGCTCAAGCATAAAATGCTGAATAGAAAGGATATTGTAATTGTTCTTATGCAAAAAATCTGTTATAGATGGACTTTTAAGATCCCTAAGCACGCCTTCAACCTTTTTTTCTTCCTTATTCAGCACCATGTTTGAAAATATTTTATGTTTTTCAGGAAACACTCCTGTTAGGATAGTACTCATCATGGGTGTGGTTAAAGTAGGGAAACATGATCTCATGTCTATTACTCTTGATCCTGTTTCTGCAATGCTGTCTAAAAAGGGAGTTTCAGCCTTTTCTAGCACCTCAGGCCCTAGAGAGTCTATGGTAATAAACAAAAGCGGTATATTGCTCATTTTAATTCCAGCTTTGAAACAACAGGTAGATGATCAGATGCATATGAAGAAACATTAAAAGCATCATTTACCTCGAAATAATCGTTTACAAATATGTAGTCGATTTGAGATCCCGGTCTGTCTGCCGGAATTGTGTGTAAATCTTTATTCAAAGTGTGATTTACAGATTTAAAATGATTAAAGAGCTCGGGAACACCATACTGCAGATCGAACAAATCTGCATTGAAGTCACCTGCGATAATTGCTGGTTTGTCTTTATATTCATAATAAACTTCCAGAATTCCCCTTAATTCAGTCTGGACTTCCATGATGCCTCCAAGTCCAAGATGCGTGCCCATAACAACAACTTCTTTACCTTCAATTTCGGTGATAATGACAGCGCAACCTCTATCCACTGCCAGCATCCATTCTGGGCGCGGCAAAACAAAACCAAATTCTTCCTTAATGGGAAATTTGCTTAAAACGGCATTACCATAATCGCTTTTATCTTCAGAAGAGCTAAAAAAGCTATTCATGCCAAGTTCTTCGGCAATTATATCAGCCTGATTCATTTCTCCGCTTCGTGGATTCCCCTGATCTACTTCGTTGAGGATCAAAATATCAGGATCAACATCTTTAATGGTTTCTACAACTCTGGAAAAATCAAAGACATCATCAATACCCAAACCATGCCTGATATTGTAGGTCATAACTGTTAATGTAGTACCCATTAAAAATCCTCCAAACAGAACAGAAAACAGAATAGAGACTATTGTCCTACGCATAATTTCACATCCAGTAATTCACAAATTTTACCTGGGATTTTTTTCAGATGGTAGAAACCTGAAAAGGTTTGTGCTCCATTTCCATAAGCAATGATAGGAACATATGCGGCTGTATGGTCGTTACTTGACCAGCTCATTGAAAAATCGCCATCTGGTTTTCCATAAGGTACTGCAAGCCCGCCTGTTTCGTGGTCTGAAAGCACAATTAAAAGGTCTTTTTCCAGGTTCAAGTTTGAGAGCAAGAACTTTAAGACATCTCTAGCAGCTGCCAGCTCGGCTTTTACAGCTTCAGAATCGTTGACGTGTGAAGCATCATCAATTCTTCCTGCTTCCACCACCAGTAACCTATTTCTGTCTTCCTGAGAGTAAACGTCAAAAGCTCTTTCAACCATTTCAAGCAGTGTAGGTTCATTGGGGAGCAAATCGTTTTCAAAGTTTTTATCACCCATGGTTACAAAGGCTACTGTTCCTTTGATCTGCTCTGTTTCAGGTGACCCTATCTCCTTAAAGTTGATTCCCAGAACTCTGTAGCCACTATCGATCAGTTCAAATATTCTGCTGTTCGAAGTCGGTTTCTGGGTAAATGGATTTACACCAAGTTCTTCAAGTCCACCTACATAGAAAAGGTCTAAATGACTTTCCATAAGATAATCGGTAATTTTCTCATTGTCCCTTCGTTGTGCGTGAGCATAAACACCTGCTGGTGTAGCGTCATAGTAACGTGTGTTTGTTATAAGGCCAATCCACCAGCCTTTATTCTTTAGAATATCAACAAACGTATCTACTGGTTCTCCGTTTTTGTTCATTCCAACATAACCTGTTAATGTTTTAACTCCAGAGAATATTGCTGTTGCAGCTGCTGCAGAATCTGTGACCAGGTTATCGACTGCTTCATTTCTACCTATACCAATTGCTGGGTTGTAACCATTAAT
>JAYEJL010000048.1:0-3366 GCA_034660555.1 Thermotogota bacterium | reverse complement strand
TGTCATTCCCGCTTGTCTGCGTGCTCCGCACAGGCAGGCGAATGCGGGAATCCAGAATCCAGATTCCGCATCAGGTGCGGAATGACACGGGGTAAAATCCAGAGAAATCCAGTGGCTAATATTCTCTTTTTTGCTTCAGGATAATTAGTTTGTGGCTTTTCTATTAACCATCAACCATCAACTATCAACTATCAACTATCAACTATTTTTCCTCATGTCCATCTGTGTATATCTGTGTTCATCCGTGGCTAAATTCTTTCTTTTGCCTCAGAATAACTAGTTCATTTTATCAACTATCAACTATCAACTATTTTCCTTGCAAATTACAGCGATTTATCATAGATATTTAATATTATGGGTGAAATCAAGGATGGAATTGGAAAGTTAGCCGAAAAATATAAGCTACAGATAGTTTATGCCTTTGGCAGTAGGGCTAAAGAGGCTCTGAACATGGTTGAAGGAAAAATAAATTGTTTGTCTGATAGAAAATCTGATCTGGATATAGGCATAAAACCTGAAATACCACTTAATATTGAGGAGAAAATAGAAATTGCCTTAGAATTCGAGGATATTTTTAATATTTCAAGGGTTGATCTGGTAACTATTCCTGAAGCATCTGTCTTTTTAGCTCTTGAGATAGTGAAAGGAGAACTTCTCTATGCAAAGGATGATGTTTACGAAGCAGAATATCAATTATATATTATGCAAAGGGCAAGCGAACTCATTCCTTATGAAAGGATGAAACAAAAAATGATTCTGGGATTTTGAGATGTCACCCGATAAAATAAAAAAAGAGGTTGTTACACAGAGAATTTCTTATATTTATGATATGATAAAATCAATAGAAAGCTTGCCTCTTGGAAATAAAAAAGTTTTTTTTCAGGATCCCCGCAATGTGGCAGCGGCAGAATCTTATCTAAGACATGCTCTTGAGGCGTTACTTGATACCGGCAGACATATTTTAGTGAAAGGATTTGCCTATCCAGCAGTAGAATACAAAGACATAGCTAATGGTCTTTCAGAAAAAAAGATATTAAAACAAAAAGAATCAATATTGTTAAAGAAAATGGCTGGTTATCGTAATCGTATGGTTCATTTTTATCAGGAAATTACACCCGAAGAACTGCATGAAATATGCTTTTTTCATCTTGATGAAATAAAGCTTATTACAAACAGTGTAATAGAATGGCTAAAAAGTCATAGCGAAATGTTGAACAAAGATTTCTAACCGGTAAGCAAGTATAGCTGTGGCTAATATCCTTTTCTTGCTTCTGGATTACTACGATTCACCCCGTCCTGTGTAATATCCTAACGAAAGAATTCTGTCCCTGTCTGCGTCGCAGCCGCGACAGGTAGGTTGGGGTATTACACGGGACAGGGTAAACGGATTAATAAATAAGATAATAAAATATAAGTAATTTTTCTTCGTAGGCATTCTTGCAAATCCGCTAAATCCTGGGGAATCCACTGGCTAATAATTCTTTTTTAGAATTTGACAGGATTAGTGCAAAGGTATAAAAAGTAATATAAAAATATAAAAAGGTTGGTTTTTTGATAATGTTACTTTTTTAGCAAGGAGGTGAAGGATGAAAAAAGGGATTTTGGGTTTAACTCTGGTGCTGGTTTTTGGTCTCTTTCTCTACGGCTGCTTCGGAGGAGGTAGCGGCGGTGACTCTACACCAACACTTGCCAACAAAGCCATCATGAGTGCAGACAAAAACAAGATCATTGGGGCTGAAACAGGAAATAGCACAGATCTTTTTAGCCTCTTGAGAAGAGGAGAAAGTGGGAATTATACATCAACAGATGTGGATGGAGGTTGGGCAATATATGCTTTATGGATTACTGGTGGTTACAATGAATGGGTTTATGGTAATGTAACAGTGGAGGGCGAAGGTTGTCCATACAATGGTTCTGTTGTAGTAGGTGGTGGCCCTCCAGAGCAAATCTCTGGGGATATATCTGTAGATGTAAATGGCACAGTTACTCTTTGTGATGAGCAGAATAATACTATGTCCGACAACGGTATTATGAGTGCAGATAAAAATATGATGGCGCTGGTGTGGACAGAAGAAGGTGGTATTCCCTATTACAACTATCTTATTTCTGTCAAGAAAGGAACAGGTTATATAGAAGATGACCTTGATGGCGATTGGGTATTACATGATGTATGGATAAATCTTGATGATTCAACTGACAATGGATGGGGTTATGGTCATCTAAAGATTACAAATGGTGATTATAGTGGTAATATTTTAGGTAGTGATGGAGAGAAAGACAGCGTTTCCGGGACAATAAGTATTGATGGAAATGGCAAGGTTACCATCCTGGATGAAGATGGCGAAGCTGTTTTTGGTGATGGTGACAACATCATGAGCGCGGATAAAAACATGATAGTGGGAGTATATACGGAGGAGGAAAGTTACATAGACTTTTATATCTTTACAAAGAGAGGAGAGAGTTATTCCTCAGACGACCTTCCCGGTAATTGGGTAATGCATGGTCTCTGGGTTGGCGAAGACAATGGATGGAACTATGGTAATGTAACGGTAGGTGGAAGTGGCAACTTTATTTATAATGGTGTAAACAGTGAAGGAGAATCAGAATCAGATACAGGAACAACAAGCATTGAATCGAATGGCGATGTTAACATAGATTAATATAAGGGAGGGCAGCTGCCCTCCCTTATATTAGCCACGAATGTTCACGAATTAACACAAATAAGAATAGTTTTTTCTATCAACTATCAACTATCAACTATTTTCCCTCATGTTCATCTGTGTTCATCCGTGGCTAAATTCTTTCTTTTGCCTCAGAATAATTAGTTCATTCTATTTAACCATCAACCATCAACTTTTTCCCCATGTTTATCTGTGTCAATCTGTGGCTATCAAAATAGTGCAAAATAGCCGCTATTGTAAAAGAAATGGAGAATAACAGCAGGCCAAAGAGAACCATGTTTTTCTCTGAAATAACCAAATATCAGAGCAGGGAAAAATACACCAAAAGCCCAAAGATAAGAATGGCCAATCAAGTGAAACAAAGAAAATATTATAGCAGCAGTTATATTGGCTAAGCTGATTTCATGCCAGTGTAAAGAAATGTATTTTTTAAATACTGAAAGTAAAAAGCCTCTGAAGAAAAACTCCTCAGGAAAAGCAATGAGAAAAAACTGAGTTATAAAAAAATATAATGGATCATTTATATGAAAATGGGCTTTTACAAAAAATGAGAGAAAAAACCAGAAAACAGGACCCAAAAGAAGGGCTATATAAAATAATATATCCTTGAAAAAATTATTTGTTTTAGTAATACCTACAAAATCAAAAAACTCCTTAAACATGAATATTTTTTATTACAAAAAGT
>JAYEJL010000047.1:0-3402 GCA_034660555.1 Thermotogota bacterium | reverse complement strand
GTGATTTTGATAAATATAAAAAAATAGATTTAGACACCGTAAAGTTCACCTTAGAACTGCCTGCTCATACTACAAAGAGTTTCAGCTATAAACTGATTCTTCATCAAGGAGATAGACAACAATAGATGAAATCTTAAAAGAGAGAACAAAAAATCTGGCATATCAAAGAAATTTATTTACTTAGTTGTCTCTTGATTTTATCTAAAGATTCCTTTGCCAAGCAAATACCCAAAGCTCGAGCATCTGTAGGCTTTTCTGTCATTCTCTTTTCAAAAGATTTTGGGAAATATTTTCTCTCGAATTCTATCATAGACCGAATCACTTGTTTTTTCTTTTCATTTCTATTCATTTCACACCTCCTTCTTATAGTAGTTTGCAAAAAATTGTGGATTCAACTCTGGCTTAAAGTAATGTTTTCTCTTAATCCATATAAAACCATCACCTTTAGAAATTACCGCAACATCAATTGGTCCTCCTGCTGTTTCGCTTTCCAAAGAAAAGATAAGGAAATAGAGCAAATCTGTGAATGAATATTCCCACATTTTACCTTTTTATTAATATAGAAAATAACGCTGCAAATGCAGCCGGCGCGATTAGCGATCGGCTGCATTTGCCTTATTATGTGATTTTCTAATCAACATCGGTAATCAATAAACAATAACTTTGGTTACAATTAACAACGCGAAAATAAAGTTACCTGAAATTAACAGGGACCAATACACTGTGCTCCATTTTACAAGGAGATGTTCTCGTTCGCCTTTCAGATAGTGTTGCCATCCTACATCATGGCCTAGCTCAAATAGGTTTTCTATATTGATAATGTAAGCACCAGTTTCTTTTATAGACTGCCATTCCGCGTAGCTTTTTAGTGAGAACAATATCGATAGAGCAGCGGGTATGAAGACGATGATGCCGTATGATGTTTTCCAAAAGCCAGCAGCCACCCAAACCCAGATAGCCCCACTTATAATGAGTGCGTTTCTTTCGTCTTCTCTAATGCGTGCCAATTTAGCTCGAATTTCTCCACGTAAAGAGTTGAACTCTGCTCTGAGGAATTCCTTTTGTTCGGCACCTATCATGATTGTATTTTCTGCCCCACATAACATCTACTTTTATTCATATTATGTTTATATTATAGCTTTGTATGTTTGTCAAATTGCCTCCCAAAAAGCTATATAGAAGTATTAAACAAAGCAAATCTGTGAAGGAAAATTCCCACATTTTGCAAGTTTAATATATAGAATAACGCTGCAAATTAGCCATGCTGTTAAGCGTCAGGTTTAGCGTTTGGTTAAATGGAGACTTTATGAATTTTCTTAAATCTATTTTTGACTTTCCATTCTGTTTTTTGAATGGATAACCAACATTAAAATCGAACATAAAAAAGTATCAGTCACCGAAAGAGTTTTATTATTCATTGGGTTTATTATGCTTTGTTTTGGTTTCTATAGGGTACTCCAGCCTGAGATGCAATGGCTTGGTTCATTAATTCTTGCTTACCAAGAATAAGAGTTTTATGGTGAGCGAGTAGTTTATCTAAAACTTCTAATTGATACGCCCCGCCTGATTCTTTTGGTAGGGGGTTTGAAGAGGCATTTTTGATTAGGTCCAGTAGCTGCGTAGAAAATTCGCTGAGTGATTTAGTTTCTTCTATCGCTGTTTCTTTGGCGATAACTTCTGGCCTAGAGGAGATAATATTAATGGCAGCTTTATTGAGTTGTGCTTGCCATGTAATTATTTCGGTTTTTATGTCACCCAGTGTCTTTTTAGCATCATTGGCTTGCTTGGTACTTAACACCCAAAACACAACAGCGAGGGCAAGACTTAAATATGCGGCAATTTCTCCGGTTGCCATCTGTTTCCTCCTATTATTAAGTTCTACATTTAACATTTAATTTTATTCATATTATGTTTATATTGTAGCTTCGTATGTTTGTCAAATTTTAAAATTTTTGGGTAGGTTCTTTTAAAAAGTTTGTTGGAAGGAAAATTCCCACATTTTGCAAGTTTATTATATAGAAAATAACGACTTGCTTCACCGGCAAAATAAAGTGGCGTGAGGTAGGAACGCTGCTTTATTTTGTCCGAGTGCAAGCATTTGTTAGGCTCCGATTCTTTGTGCATGTAGCTTAAGATATTTTCGGAGCAACTTCCTCGCATCCTCTGTCGGCAAAGAAGATACCGCTATATCATGACCATGCATCAACTTGTCACGTACATCCTTAATTTCTTCAAAACGCTTAATATCTCCTTCTAATGTATCTGGCGACAACTCGAATGAAACTACTGAGAATTTATCAGCCAATCGATACTTATCCTTCATGACATCCTTTATATGCTGAAGGAACTTTGTGGGTGCTGGCGGTGCATTTCCACCGCTAAGCTTTTTAAAAGCCACTTCTTCGAACTCTTTGAAGTTTTTATTAACAAATATTTCTAATCCTGCCCACACTGAAAGGAACAATTGAAGATCATCACTACCCTCATCTAATGACCTTGATAACAAGCGTGCTGAATCTACTAATTGTTGATGCTTTCCCAATGCCTTAGCGTTATTTATTACGAAGGTGATTGAATCCTCCTTCAGCCCGGTAGAAACGATTGCCTTTCCAGTAATGTCAAACGTGTATGAATAAACTGGTTTACCATCTTCATTAAAGAAAATTACGCCATCAATTACCTTCTTTACACCACATATCTGATCGGATCCAAGTGCAAAGCTAGCTAGAAGACCATTAATAGGTGCCTGATATTTGCTACGAATAGGTTGTTTCGGTGCACCATCAATGGCAATAATAAAATCAGGCATTTCTCGCTCGTTTCGTGGTTCGAAGGATTTAACCTCACCTTCCGCCTCAAAAATGACAAATACGCCTTGCCCCACATCTTTTTTCCGCTTTTCTTTGAGTTCCTTTAGTTTATGCGTGAGACGTTCTTCTAATGTTCCTTTAGTTGTTGGATCAAATACTCCCTTTAGCATAAGAGATCTGATTACAGACGCTTTGTCTAATTCGAGTAAGTGGCTTTCAACATCATAAGTTATCAATGATTTTGCGTTAATTGCGGGATATTCGACCAATACTTGTTCTTCGCCACCTGCTGGGCGGGTTATCCCAATCAACTCATGAACTGCAACATACTTATATTGCATCTTTTTTCCTGTGCACAACATGTATTATACGGCCTAAATAATCTGACAAGTATTGCAAAAATCGCAGCATTTGCCATTCCTTAATTCCTTTTCCATCGTAAAACTACCTTAATATTATGGACTTAACATCTTATTATATAAACCACCATATTATAAACATATTATAAGACATTTTTTATGCTAAACAAGCAATTTTCAAATCAAATAATGTTAAGCAAACGCTGTAGGCGTTTGTCTTGCACGTGTCGTAG
>JAYEJL010000046.1:0-17277 GCA_034660555.1 Thermotogota bacterium | reverse complement strand
TTCAGGTTTTTCTTTAAGCACCAGATATCTTTTCTCTATCAACCAGTCATTAACGGCTATACCACCTACCATTTTCTGTATGCCATGGTCGGAGTTGAGCATTATGGTTGTATCTTCAGGGAATAGTTTTATCAGTTCACCAATCTTTTTATCCAGGTATATGTAGTAGTCTTTTATTGCGTTCTTGAATGGACTGTCTGGATCATGTTTGAAATGTGTTGGATCGTGATGTGCCCAGAAGGCATGATGCATTCTGTCAGGTCCCATCTCAACCATCATGAAGAAATCCCATTCTTTTTCTGTTACCAGATGTTTTGCCACTTCAAATCGTTTATCTGTCATTTCGTAGACTTCGTCTATTATTCTCTGTTTGTTCTCTGTTCTGAAATTTTCTACATCCAGCATATATTTGCCTACCCATTCCTCTATTTCATTTTTTAGTTCTTTTGGGTAGGTATAGTTAAATTTTGTACTTGGTGTAAGAAAACTGGTAACCAGATATCCATTTATTGGTTTTGGTGGATATGTAAGGGGAACACCAAGCGCAATGGATTTGTATCCCTTTTTACCTAGAGTTTCCCAGATTGTTTCGTATTTTACTTTTTTTGAATTGGCAAAGGTAATGGAATTATATGAGTAATCTTTTCTGTTTCTAAATCCATAAAAACCAAGAGTTCCGGGATCTTTACCCGTTACCATTGACATCCATGCAGGAACTGTTATGGGTGGGATTGTTGATTCAAGTTTTCCATAACTTCCGCTTTGAGCCAATTTTCTTATATTTGGTAATTCATCCCAGAATTCTCCAAATATTAATTTTGGATCGGCGCAGTCGAGACCTATGATTACAAATTTTCGCATTAGAAACCTCCTCCTGTAAAACGAGAAAACGTTGTTGGTTGTACGTTGTACGCAAAGTTCATAAAACAAGAAGCTGAAAAATTTATAGAAATCGGGTATAGGGTCTGGGGTCTGGGGTTTAGGGTTTAGTAAAAAACACGTCCATCACTTCGTTTGGTCCATCGTCCATCGACTGGTGCATAAATATAACTTAAAACACGTGAACTGTGAACCGTTTTCCGTGAACCGATTCGTTCTAATGCCCTCTAGAGAGGGCTGCCGGAGGCTGGGTGTGTTCATTTTTCTTTGGGTTGACACACCTCCCCGCTTCGCGGTACTCCTCTCTGAGAGGAGAATATAAACTGGAGACGAGAAGTACCGAGAAAACGAGAAAAACCAAGTGACGAGAATCCGAGAGTAAAAAAATACGTCCATCGTCCAACACTCCGTTTGGTCCAACGTTTCACTTCGTCCAATGCTTGCCTATTGCAAGCTTGGTCCATCGACGGTTCAACGAATCAGAAAACGTTGTGCGTGGTAGGTTGTGGGTTGTAGGCAAATTCAAGTGCTAAATGCTGATGTGCGATTTGGGAAGCAATCGGATATGCGCCTGCGGCGGATAACCCAAAATCACACCCCCAGCTAAGTACAGCTGACCACCCTCAACGGTGGAATCACGCACAACCCATAATTTATCTACTTATTGTTAAATCCAACGCCTAATGTCGTAATTATTATTTAATCACATCTCGCGTTCTCGTTTTCTTGGTTTTCCTCGAATTCTCGTGACTTGGATTCTTCTCGTCTTTTCGGTTCTTCTCGTCACTTTGGTTTTTCTCGTCTTCTATGTTAATATAAATTTTTCAAAAAAATAGGGACGGAATATCGCTTAACCGTCCCAGTTTTAGGGGGTTACAGCAGCGCATACACTACAACTACAACAAAAATGTTCACAATAAACATTCTTGTTGTTCTATACATATAATATTAGTAATGGTTAAATTATCAAAACAAATAAATATAGATAATTTTAAGTTGCATAAACTTTTTTTGGTCAACCTTAGAAAAATTTTATTTTAATATTTTCTTTGGTAAGTTAAATTAAACAAATTGTATTTTATACTTTCAAAAATTGAGCAAATCTTTACAATACAAGGGTAAGAGTTTCATACTCTTGCCCCAATGCATCAGCATTAACACTGTGCAATAAATAAAAATAAACGAGCTTACCACCCACAAAATCATTTTACAACTTTGCATCCGGAAAAATCAAATTTTCTATTTTTTAGATAAGTTGAAATATCAAAAATGATACTCATAAAAATTTGCTTGATTTAATTTCTTACACTTTCATTTTTTGATAGTCAATTCTTCATGATTGATAAAGTTTTACATAACGTTTTGAGATATTTTCAATATTGAAGTTATCAAAGATTTCAGTCTGAACAGCCTGGTTATCATACGCTTAATATGTGAGAACTTTTCTATAAATTCGATTTGGTTTGAAGAGGTTATATGAAGAGGTTATATATAGAGGGATTCTCAATAAAGCATGATGTTCTGAAATAGCTTTGTATATACTCCCTTCATGTGTCTTAACTACCGGGAGTATACCAATCGTGATAACATTTGCTTTTTTCGCAAGTTCGTTGCCAAGAGCAATAAGAAAGGTTGTTAATCCCCCGGTGTTCTTCTTACCGGACATAGAAGGATCACCATAAAACATGAACTGAAGTACAGTAGTTTCTGAATCAGCAACAATATTTTTTAAAAAACCAGATAATTCCTTCCATTGAAAAAATAGTGAGGAATTATCTCGTTTCTTAGTTACTTTATTTTTATTTAATTCATAAAGGTTGTCTTCAATGAAGAATCCCAGCGCAGGATCATTCCTGGAAATCTCATTAAAAATGGAGCTTATATGCGATAAAAAAATACTCTTTTTGAATAAGGAACAGTAATCGGAAAATGCGAGAATTAAATCTGCTTTTGTTCTTTTACCAACAATTTTATTTATATCTTCTTTCATTAAAAAGTCAACTGCAGAAAGCATTGCAACTTTTAGTAATGATTCCAGTAATCTCCCATCATTTGTTTCTGACCATCTATTCTTTAAGTGATTTCGTAGACATTCTTCCCGGGAACTATCGTTTTCTATCAGTAATCTTAACAATCTACCTAAAGCGAAATCTGTTACAAACGATTTTCCTATAAGTGCTCCTATTTTGTTTGTAATTATTCCAGACTGCTTTTTTAAAGCCTGTAGTAGCGAAAACAATTCAGGCTCTGTGCCAGATTTGATAACATGTTCGAGACTATCGGCATTATTTGTAGAAACGGTGTAGTATAAGCATCTTCTCAACATATTCTTTGTGTTTTCAGGTCTTGTTGGTTTGTAGTTTCTACCGAGATAGTTATAATAAAAGTGTGGACAATTCATCATTAACAAATGGTGGTATTTGTTTTTTGGTTGAATTTTCAAATGGTTTTTCGCCAGGATTCTTTTTCATAAAGAAATCTTATCATGTATATGAGAGAATCATTACGAAATAACAGACAAAAAAACCGGTGAATGCAAGGTATGTATGATGGTCTTTGATCAAAAACTTGTTAGAATATAAGTTGTCTATACTTACTTTAGAGTTGTATATCGTTATTCATTTTAAAAATGTTCAGTAGGGGGAGTTTTTAGTGATTCCAGAACTGTTAGGTTGGTTGAATCTTATACTTCTAAGTTTTAACTCTACTCTATTTGCTCTTAGAATTATAGTCAGGTTGAGAATAAATAAGGCTACAAAAAAAAGAGTAGGAAAAGCTCTTTTTTTCTTCAGAAAAATGCATCCCTGGACCGGAGGAATATTACTAATCACATCTTTTTTACATGGCTACCTAGCATTAAATTACGATTTTGCAATTCATACAGGTACGCTTGTTTTCTTTGGAATCCTGACCCAGTTTATTGTCTTTGTATTAGGTAAAACAGTTGAGCGTTTTAAATATAAATGGATCAGAGTACATGGATTGTTGATGTTCCTAATATGGATACTTGTGATAATTCATTTGATTTCTCCCTGGTCTTTATATATCCCTGCAACTTAAAGACTGTGCAGGAATTTTTTAACGTTCAATTGTAAGTAAAAAGAAGCATGAACGAAATTTCTGAGAAGTAATTATTTTTAGTAAAATGTTAGCTGTATTTGTATGGTAAGTTTTTAATATACTTGAACATAAGAATTCTTGGAAAATTATCGTTTTTTGGGAAATCTGGTGAGTAATATTGGGTAGTTTAGCTGTAATAACCGCAGATATAGTTAAATCACGAGAGAAGGATATTTTAAGAGAAAAGATAACCAGTAAAATCGATAAATTCGATTGTCCTGAACTTGCAATACCATTTTCTGTTTCCAGGGGAGACGAGCTTCAGGGGGTTATTGAGAAACCACATAACATTGCAAAGGTTATAAGGAAACTGAGATATTTTGTCAAGCCATTAAAGCTTCATGTAGGAGTAGGAATTGGTGAAATAAATAAAACTGAACTTCAAAAGGCTCGCTCTTCATGGGATCTCAATGGGAACACTTTCATTAAGGCCAGAGATGCACTGGATATTGCAAAAAAGGACAGGTTATACAAAACAGTCGTCATTACAGGAGGTAAGTTTGCAGATACCTGTGTTAATACGATTTTTCTACTTCTCGATTCGTTGGAATCAGAATGGACAGAAAGGCAGTGGGAAGCAGTACATACATATGAAAGCGCAGGTACCTATGAAAATGCTTCGAAAATTCTAGGAAGCACTATACAGAACATACAACAACACTGCAGTAGCGCAAAATGGAGCTTAGTAAGGGAAGCTGAAGAAAAGCTCGAATTATTGCTCAAAGAGCTTCCCGAACAACAATTTTAAAACTAAAGCATATTAACTTTATTTTTGCTATTTAAAGTATATTAACTTTAAATATTTAAATTAAAGGAATTTAAATTGAAATACATGGAGGTTATTTTGTGATTCCTTTAGGGCTGGCAATTTTGTCACATGTGCTAACAGATTTTGTATTCCAGACCGATAATATCGTAGAAAACAAGAATGAACTCAGATTGAAGGGATTATTCCTTCACTGGTTGGTCACATTCATTGTAATGATTTTATTTTTGATTCCCTATGAACTATCAGTGGTAGTTCAGTTCGCGCTTTTAGTATCCATAATACATATACTCGTTGACATACTAAAGACGATTTCTGTAAAGGGAAATCCGCAAAAAAGAGAGCTGTTCGCTCTAATTGTAGATCAGTTAATTCATTTAGCAACAATTGTTTTGATTATCCCGCTGTTCAGTTTTAATTTGACAGATGGTTTTTTGAACATAACCACAAATTTATCTCGTTATACAGGAATAAACATCGGTCAACTGCAAACAGAAAAATTAATTATTACACTAATTGTATATCTTTATGTTGTTTTTGGTGGAGCTGTATTCATGAGAAAACTCTTCGATTATATTTACAGAAACGATACTGAGACCGTAAAAAGAACATTCAACGCTGCCACCAATATAGAAAATGTTAAAACAGGAAAGGTAATAGGGATTTTCGAACGAACAATCGTGCTAACTTTGTTTATAACAAACAATGTACCATCGATTGCCTTTGTAATTGCCGCTAAATCGCTGGCAAGATTTAAAAATCTTTCGGATAAGGATTTTGCAGAATACTACTTAATAGGAACCCTTGTAAGTGTGCTATTAGCTATGTTTGGTGGTCTGATTTTAATTAACTTCTGGTAATTTAAACGATAAAATAACCAAGAAATAGAGAGTCAGGATTTGTTCTTATCTACAATGAAGTTATCATTCAGCAAAACTGCTAAATCCTTTTCCTCCCATTGAACAGGTACATCCATTATTATGTCACCTTCAGAAGCAAAGGGAGCATCTCTCTTTGTGGGATCGATCAGTGTTATCTTTCTTTCTGTTTCCAGTTCTCTTACCCAGTATTCCCAGTGCTGTTCTGCTTCTGGACCAATGGCAGATGTCCTTGTTTGAAAAGCTCTTTCAACTCTAGCATTCAAGTAATCCATAATTCCCCCCTTAATCCTGGTGTATTCATTAATATTATAACCTGAATTTGAACTGTTATGTGAAAAGCTTCTGGACAGAGTAGTGCATGTAAACTAATTACGGTAATATATTTAGAAAAATATTTTGAGGTGTTTCATGGACAGACAGAAAATGTTAAGCGATGAAAGTGTTGGTAAGCTCCTGTTCAAACTATCCATTCCTGCAATGATTGGGATGCTCGTTCAATCCCTCTACAATTTCGTGATTTCGTGGATACAGTTTTTGTTGGTCAAGCGGGGGGCCACTTGGAATTGCAGGTGTTTCCATATCTTTCCCCGTGCAAATTTTCGTTATGGCTTTTGCCATGCTCATTAGCATTGGTGGTGCATCGATAATCTCGAGAAGTTTGGGAGCTTTAGAGAACGAAAAAGCCTATCATACTGTAGGTAACGTTGTTGTCGTTGTAATATTCTTCGGGGTTGTAATGGCCATAACGGGAACTGTTTTTCTTGAACCTTTGTTGAAAATCTTGGGAGCGAGTCCAACCATAATGTCCTATGCTTCAGATTATCTCAGTGTAATATTATTTGGTACGATTTTTTTCTCCTTCGCCATGGCCGCAAACAACATCGTTAGGGCAGAAGGAAATGCAAAAATCGCAATGTACACAATGCTCATTTCAGCAATACTAAATTTAATTCTGGATCCTATCATGATATTTGTTTTTGATATGGGTATACGTGATGCTGCAATAGCAACCGTTATAGCTCAATCAGTAATATCTTTGTATTTGCTGGTTCATTTTATTAAAGGAAAGAGCTTAGTCACTATAAAACTGAGGCATTTAAAACCTGATAAATTAATAATTAGGGAATCCTTCGCGATTGGTTCTTCTGCTTTCGCAAGACAAATTGCATGAAGCGTTTTGTGAGTAATTATGAATAACCTGCTGATAAGCTATGGTGGCGACATTTCAGTAGCTGTTTTTGGTGTTATAAATCGTCTTTTCATGGTTTTTTTAATGCCAATGTTTGGAATAAATCAGGGTTTTATGCCAATACTGGCTTTCAATTATGGAGCAAACAAAATTTCCCGTGCTATAAAGGCCATAAAATTGTCCACATTTTGGGCAACCATTATTTCCATTGTAGCTTTCCTTTCCATTGTAGCTTTCCTTTCCATTGTAGCTTTCCTTGTCATATACCTGTTCCCTGCAGCTCTTTTAAGCATATTTAGTAATGATGAAATGTTATTGGAACAGGGAGTGAAAACTATAAGAATAGTGGGACTTCTACTGCCCTTTATTGGTATTCAGGTAATTGGAGCAGGTATGTTTCAAGCCCTGGGCAAAGCATTACCAGCATTGTTGCTATCAATGTCCAGACAGATTTTATTTTTAATACCGCTTATCCTTATATTACCGAATTTCTTTGGGTTGAATAGCATTTGGATTTCTTTCCCCATAGCAGATTTCTCAGCTTTCAGCGTGACAATGATATTCTTCTTGAGATAAATAAAGAAATTTAAAACCCAGGCTGCACTACAGGAAAAAACGATATGAAAACTTCCCGATAATATGTACATCAATGATCCAAGTTTTTATTTGTACAGCGTCTTAAATTCCTGTTTTTATCGTAGAATAAACAGGTATAAATACTGTAAAGCAATTAAATAAATTAATTACTGAGAACGAAAATAACCTAATATAATCAGTAGCTCTTGAAGTGTTACTGGAAAGCCTTCCCCTAAAAAGATAGAAGTTCATCCAAAAAGCCAATACACAATACCATTAAGTTCTCTGAAAAAAGCACAGTTTGGTATATATGTTAATAATGAATTATATAGTAAAATATTGACTAAATTGAATTTTCGTGGTATAATTATTATTGGTGCGCTCGAAAAGGGCGCATTTTTTATTTTTCAAATACCCTTTTATGAATCTTATCGAGATAGGCTCTTGCATCGGGCAAAGGCTTCAAAAATCTATCCAACTGCTCACAGGGATAATCCTCACACTCCCCACAATTTTTTATCCCTTTTTCTTTACAACAAGCTATAAAAGGACAGGATTTACAAAAATAAAACACTCTCTCTGATTGGCAACCATCACAAACCAGATCTTTAGGATTCAAATCAAGTCCGAAATCTTCTCCCCATTTTTCGGCAGTTTCTTCTCTCAATTTTTCGTCATTTAGTTGTGTGGCAATAAAAACAGGACATTCAAGACATTCTATTCCACAATAAGCTCTCAAAGAAACCTCTCCCTAAAGAAATTCTAACGCAAATGAATGTTATGATTAAACTAATGAGAGCTTTTGTGGTCCGTTCTAACCAAACTAATGGTAATAAATGAATACTAAAAGCCATCATCTAGAAAAGATAATCAAATACTGTTAGAAATTAATATAAGGAGATAATCCAAGATTAAACAAAAGCACTATTAATAAAAACAATAAAATTCCAATAATTAACCTTATTACTCTCAAAATATACTCCTCGATTAACGTAAAGTCTTAACTAACATATTATAAAACATATGTGGTAATACATAAAAAACCGGAGAGATAAACTCTCCGGTTTTAACCATATTTAACCTAGATTAGAATGGTGAATTAGGATAGTAGTATTCTTCTGCGTTTTCTCTTGTAACTAGCTCAGCTGCAAGAATAATTTCAGATGGAATCTTACCCTGATAGAAACCAGGGATTGGTTTACCCTGAACACCATAAACAGCAAGTGTAATTCCTGATGCAATCATTGATGGAGGGTATGTTACATCGGCTCTTACCAATGGGTTTCCATCGATGATCATCTTGATTATGTCCTTACTTCCAGCTCCACCAAGCATGATATCAATATCATTTCTTCCAGATTCTCTGTAAGCCTGAAGAACACCTTTTAGAACATCGTCATCCTGTGCCCAAACAGCGTCAATTTCAGGGTACTTCTGGAGATAGTTTTCCATAATTTCGAGTCCTCTTTGTGTTGACCAGTATGCAGGTTGCGAATCAAGAATTTCAATGTCTGGATACTGTTCCATTACTTCCATGAAGGCATCGACTCTTTCAGTATTAATAACACATGGAATACCTTCGAGAACCACTATTTTTCCGTTATAGTTCATTTCTTCTGCAAGCCACTGTGCGGAATTTCTACCCAATCCCGGGTTATCTCCAGCAATATAAACATCCTGAACTGGTTCTATCAAACCTCTGTCAACAGAAACAACGTAAATACCTCTGTTATAAGCTTCTTTGACAATAGGTGTTAGTGGAGCAGAATCATGCGCAAGAATTACAAGGGCATCGATTCTTCTGATCATAAGATCTTCAACATCACTAACCTGTTCCGCTGGGGAACGAGCAGTAGTCAGGAAAAATTCAATATTATCTGTCTTATCTTCCCAGTCTGCTATTGCTTCTCTTGCCCACCAGACAATGCCACCAGTCCAGCCATGATCAGCACTGGGGATGGCTACACCAATTTTGTAGTTTTCCGCCATTGCAAAACCAGCGAAAATAAAGCTAAAAATCATTAACAATGCTAAAACCTTTTTCACGTTAAGTCACCTCCATTTGGATTATGAACCCCTGAGGGGTTTATTTATTTCTTCTTCCTCTTTGAATTAATACAGCACCTATGATAACCAACCCTTTAACAGTTCCCTGCAAGTATGGCGAAACTCCCAGCATATTTAGCATATTGTTTATTATTCCCAGTATTATTGCTCCAATAACTGTTCCCCATATTGCTCCACTTCCACCTGCCAGGGATGTTCCACCAATTATGACAGCTGCAATCGCATCCAACTCGTATCCGTTTCCAGCATTGGTTGAACTAATTGAATTTAATCGGGATGAGAGGAAAATCGCTGTCACACCTACCGAAGCACCTACAAGGGTATATGACATAAATTTTATTAGATTTGTTTTAATTGCAGAATATTTAGCAACTTTTTCATTGGATCCGACAGCACAGGTATATCTTCCATACCTCGTTTTTCGAAGAATTAAGCTATACAATAATGCCATTCCTATAAATACCCATACTGGTATCGGAACACCCAAAAATCGTCCCATACCAAGTTCCGGATACATATAGCTGCTCGATCTGAACTCTCCTGCCTCTCCTATATAGAGAGTAAGAGATCTGAATATTGACATGGTACCAAGCGTAACAATGAAAGGAGCTATACCTCCTTTAGAAACAAGAATTCCATTTGCAGCACCAAGAGCAGCACCAAAAAGCACTGCAACAACACATGCCAGTATTATTGCCTGTGCTTCGCCCAAACTGGACATTGTGCCATTTAGGGTCATTATAGTAACTCCACCAACCAATGCAGTCATTGAGCCAACTGACAGGTCAATGCCCCCCGAGATAATTACAAATGTCATTCCAAGTGCAATGATTCCCGTATAAGATATCTGACGTAATATATTAAGAATATTCTGTACCTGCAAGAAATAAGGACTTGCAAATGATGAAATAATGAAAAGTGCTGCAAGAGCAAATAACGCTCCATACTTTTCATATTCAATCCTTCTCTTAGGCATTTTGAACAGCTCCCTTCAAACCTGTGGCGTGATACATAATTTCTTCCTCGTTTATGTGATCACCTTCAAGAACACCGGTTATTCTTCCTTCCTTCATTACCACTACTCTGTTACACAAACCAATTATTTCTTCCATTTCTGAAGAAATCAGTATTACCGAAACTCCTTCTTTAACAAGATCACGGATTATATAATAGATTTCTCTTTTTGCATTAACGTCTATTCCTCTGGTCGGTTCATCGAGTATGAGTATTTTGGGATCAATATCTAAACACTTTGCTAGAGAAACCTTTTGTTGATTGCCACCACTGAAAAACTCAAGTTGTGACCTTAAAGAAGCAGCTTTGATATTCAGCTCTTTTACATATTTTTCGGTGTTTTGTCTTACTTTTTTACTATTGATCAAGAATTTAGTGTATTTTTTTAATGATGATAACGTTACATTTTGTGAGATATCAAAATTGGTGAGAATTCCTATACCTTGTCTATCTTCAGATAGATAAGCAATATTTTGATCCAAAGCATCTTCTGGTGATTTTATCTTTACCTCTTTTCCCCAGGCTCTTATAAGGCCTTCATCAATCTTTCTTATTCTAATAATAGCCTCAGCTAGTTCAGTTCTGCCCGCACCTACCAAACCAGAGAATCCCAGAATTTCTTTTTTCTTGAGATCAAAACTGACATCCTGAAAAAAATCCTCATTTGTTAAACCTTCTACTTCCAAAACTACTTCATCTTCTGGCATAGGTTTTTCAGGAAAGATCTGGTTCAACTCTCTTCCAACCATTCTCTTGGCCATTTCATGTTCATTAAGCTCTTCAGTGGGCCCTACACTTATTTGCTTCCCATCTCTAAGAATCATTACTCTGTCACAAATTCTTTTGATCTCGTTTAGTTTATGAGAAATATATATAGTGGTTATGCCACGTTCCTTTAGCTTCCTCATCAAATTGAATAATATGTCAATTTCTTTTGGTGTTAGAACTGTGGTTGGTTCATCCATGATAAGAAGCTTTGATTCGTGTACCATCGCTTTGGCAACTTCAACCATTTGGTTTTCTGCTACACTGAGATCCTGGATCTTATCATAAGGTGAAATATTCGCTTCTAATTCATCAAGCATTTCCTGGGTTATTTTCGCCATGTTTTTCGAATCCAAAATCAATTTTCTCCTACTTCTTTCGACACCTAAAAAAACGTTTTCGTAAACATTTAAATCACTAATTAGATTAAATTCTTGAGGTATCATTGTAATGCCCAGATTTTTTGCAGTTATTGGATCACTTATGCTGACAGCTTTACCCTCAAGGAAAACTTGACCTTCCGTTGGAACATAAATTCCACTTATTATCTTTACGTAAGTTGATTTTCCGGCTCCATTTTCACCGATAATCCCAAAAATTTCTCCTTTTTCTATTTCAACGTTTATCCTGTCCAAAACCCTAATTCCAGAGAATTCTTTTGAGATATCAACTGTTTTCAGGATAACGTCATCCATAAGCTCCTCCTATTATTTTTTCATAGAATCATCAAAGGCCAATCCTGACTTTGGAAAATCGACATTTCTGACAAATTCAAGAGCTTCTTTTGCTCCAAATTCGCGATCCATACCTGAATCTTCCCATTCCACCGAAAGTGGACCTTGATAACCTATATCATTAAGGGCACGAATTATCATTTCAAAGTCTACTCCACCATGTCCCAGTGATACAAAATTCCAGCCTCTTCTTGCATCTCCAAATGTTATATGAGAACCAAGAATTCCCGTCTTTCCGTCAAGATTTAACATGGCATCTTTCATGTGAACGTGGTAGATCTTTTTTGCGAATTCATAAATAAAGTGGTGAGAATCTATTCCCTGCCAGTAAAGGTGACTGGGATCGAAGTTAAAACCAAACGATTCTCGATCTATATATTCCAGAAGCTTCTTTGCAGAATATATATCAAATGCGATCTCTGTTGGGTGAACTTCTAAAGCAAATTTAATTCCATTCTTCTCAAAAACATCAAGAATTGGATTCCATAAATCAGCTACATATTGAAAGCCTTCATCAACAAATTCCTGACTAACAGGTGGGAATGAATACCAGGCTTCCCAAATCGGGGAACCGGTGAAACCTGTGACAACTTTGACCCCCATGTTCTTTGCAGCAGCAGCCGTTGCCTTCATTTCATCGATAGCCCATTTTCTCATTTTTTCTGGGTTATCATGAACCTCTTTTGGTGCAAAAGCTTTGAATCTCTTCGTGTTTCTGCTAGCTACAAGCTGTCCTGCGAGATGGTTACCAATGGCCCATGTTTTTAGATTGTTCTTTTCTAAAATTTCTTTTCGTTCTCTTACATAACCATCATCACTAGCTGCTTTTTTTACATCTAGATGATCACCCCAGCACGCTATTTCAAGTCCATCATATCCCCATTCGGATGCTTTTTTACAAATTTCTTCAAAGGGCATGTCAGCCCATTGTCCTGTAAATATTGTTACATGTCTCATCTAAACACCTCCTACATATTGAATGACACATCTATCCAAGCTGAGTTCTTATTGCTACTCTCAACACAATCATGCACAAATTTCACACCACGAGCTCCATCGATAACATCGGTAAATATTTCTTTTGATTCTGTATTCTCTTTTTTAGCTATCAATTTGTCGCAATAAGCTCTGTACAAATTGGCAAAAGCTTCAAAATACCCTTCCGGATGACCAGCTGGTAATCTTGAAAAAGCTTGTGCATTTTCATGAAGGTAACCTGATGCTCTTGTTAAAATCTGTTTTGGTTTTCCTTTCTTGGTGAAAAAGAGTTTGTTGGGTTCTTCCTGGAACCATTCAAGTGAACCTTCCGAGCCAAAAATTCTCAATTTAAGCCCATTTTCATAACCTACCGCTACCTGAGAAGCCCAATAATTACCAGAAGCACCCGATTCGTACTGAAGAAGGATGTATGCGTTATCATCAAGCTTTCTCCCTTCAACAAAGGTTTCGAGTCTTGCAGATAGTTTGTTAATTTCCTGTTTGGTTACAAAATGAACTAAGTTTTCAATGTGCGTTCCAATATCTCCTACACAATTAGAAATACCAGCGTATCTTGGATCGGTTCTCCAGGATGCCTGTTGTTGCCCGGTCCTTTCAATGGGATCAGCAAGCCAGTCTTGAGGATACTCGGCAACTATTGCCCTAATATCTCCCAGTTCTCCTGATTCCACAAGTGATCGAGCTTCGCGGATCATTGGATAACCTGTGTATGTGTATGTGACCATAAATTCAACATTTTTCTCGCGAGCTAGCTCAACTAGCTCTTTGGCTTCCTCAATGGAAAAACATAGCGGTTTATCACAAACAATATTTATCCCCTTTTCCAGAAACGCTCTGGCAACTTGAAAATGCAAGTGGTTGGGTACGGTTATCGATACGAAGTCAATGCAATCATCTCTTTCAGCCTCTTTTTCTGCCATTTCCTGAAAGGTTTTGTAGGTTCTATCATCACTGATTCCCAATTCTTTTGCTGTTTCAAGCGTTTCTTCATAAATATTTGAAAAGCTACCCGCAACAAGAGTTGCCTGACCATTCATGGCTATCGCAGCTCTATGAACAGGTCCAATAAACGCTCCAGGACCACCACCTATCTGTCCATAGGTAAGTTTTGCCTTTGAACCAGAAAGCTTACCTTCTATCATATATTTCCCTCCTTAATCTATTAAGAATTCAAAGAAATTATCTTTTGAATATTTCTGTCTATTATCATTAATGTAGCGCCCACTCCGGGCGAAACAATTTTTCCATCCTTATCTAGATGACTTTTTACAATCTTGATTTTGTCCTTTAGTGCATATAAAACCCTGTCATTAACTAGCTTTTGAATTCTTTCTATGCTTTGTTCCGATAACGATCCGGCCATTCCACCGAGTACTACTGCTTCTGGGTTAAGTGAGTTAACAATGTTCACTATTCCAATCGCAAGTAGCTCTTCTTCTCTTTTCAAATTCTCTTTAGCTAATTCATCATTTCCAGTTTTATTGATTATCTGACTAAACTGCTCATTGTAATTCGAGCCTTCAGTATGGCCGCCAGCACTTCTATATTTCTTCACAAAAGCTTCCGTAGATGCCAGCGCCTCCCAACACCCGGAATTCCCACAATAACACTGTGGACCATCCTGCTCAATAGACATATGACCAAATTCAGCTGCTGAATATGTATTACCTCTGTAGATATTTCCATCAATCATAATTCCACAACCAATACCTTCTGAAAGATACAAAAATACCACATTCTTCAAACCATCAATTGATGGATTTTTCCAGGATTCCGCAATTAAAGAAAGATTGGCTTCGTTATCTAAAAACAAACCTTTTTTATCTGTAACAACATAATCCCTAACATACAGGTTTTTCCATCCTAAATGGGGTACATCGATTATAAAAGCACGTTCTGTGTCAACCATACCCGGCACAGAAACACTCACACCAAGAAAATTTCTTTCTGGTATTGATTCAGTGATTTTATCTGAAACCGTCTTGACTTTAGAGACGAAGTCTGCAATATTTGTTGTGCTTCTTATTGTTTCGAGAATTTCAACGCTCCCATCGAAGAATCCTCTTCCTATTTCAGTTTTCTGAACACCTATTCTCACAATTAATGACTGATAAGCTTTTGGATTAACCGAAAGATTTATCGCTTTCCTGCCAACGGAATTTTTCGATTTTTTTCTACCTATTTCAAAACATAAATTTGAATCAATAAGAAATTTTACAATCTTTGTTACAGTGCTTGGATTCAAACCAGAAATTTTCGAAATGTCTCTTCTAGTGATTTCGCCTTTTCTGATTAAATTCAGAACCAGTTTTTTGTTAGATATACCAACTGCTTCTACATTCAATTTCTGGTAGTTCACAGAAACACCTCTAATTAATTTATGTCAGAAACAAATAATCTTCTATATGAATGATATAACATTCAACTCCAAAAAATGAAATACTATCTGTTATAATTAGCAAGAATTTAATCTAATAAAAGCTAATTAACTCTTTTTTGCAGCAAAAATTAGACAGTTGTTTGAGAATCTTTAAAATCATAAATTCTTGATCAAAATTCAAGAAAAACTTTGCAAAAAGAGAAAAACTTTAGAAGATACAATGGTGGTATTCAATTCAATTAACTGAATACCACCATCAAAAAAATATACCTGTAATTATCTTAAAGGCTTAAAGAACAAAGAAGTACTTTTTAGTTATTAAAGAATAATCCAAAATTATTATTCATTATTCCCATAAAGTTTTCAAAATCCTTCGGAGCCAGGATGGCATAGGAATCCTCAAGTTCAATAACAAGGACATTGTTTCCATTGGCAACAAATCTTGCGCTTTCTCCATTTTTCAATCTGAAATTACCGGTCCTATAATCGCCAACTGCTGTACCAAATGTTTTCAAACTTGGTCTGTATTGATCATCCTCATTCAGATCAACAACAAACATATCTTTGATATCTTCTCTATTAACAGTAAATTCTCTAAAAGCAGAAATTCTTACAACAAGACTGTCACTATTCACAACTACTCCAGATTTGGAAGGACCATAAATGAGAAGTACATACATAAAAACTAGCATTCCTGCCAGAAAAACAGAAACATAAATACGCTTTTTACCTGAAGTAAGGAATAGTGAAACCAGCAATATAATCCCTATGAGTATCACAACACCATAGCCCAAATACCCCATCATTCCTATAGTGCCAAGTTCAAAGAACTCCATTACTCCATCTCCTTATATTTTTCTTGAAATCATTATATCAGACCTTTCTTGCAGTATGACCCACTGGTGCCATATATATGACGAATTCATCTTTACCATCTACATTCACAACGTTATCCATTCCTTTACCACTGTAAGCCCCTATGGCACATGTTCCAAGTCCTAAACTTTCACAACCAAGATATAAATTCTGCATAATATGACCTGCATCTATTGCTATCATTTTATGTGAAAATACATCGTATCTCCACTCAGTTCTATATGGCAAAACAGTCCATATGAAAGTTACAGCACACTCACCAACGAATTTCTGTCCAATTACTCCATCAATTATTTTATCTGTGAAATCACCTTTTTGCTCTTCAACTAACTTGTGCTCAACAGGAAGGTATCTATATATACCATTATCTAAATCGCTTACTCTTCTTGAATGAATATATGTCTCAAAGGGATGTCTTGCACCAGCTGAAGGTACTGTTCTGAGCGTCACATAATTCTTTATGACCTTTTGCACACCTTGAGTTATCCATAGAAGAAAAGAAAGCTCATTCATTAAAATACTCTCATCCGTGAATTTTCTTCTGCTTCTTCTTTCCTCAATTATTTTAAAGAAATTACTTTCTTTCAGATCGACTTCATGTGGATCAGGAAGGTCAATTAAACTAGCATCCTCTGAAAAACCCTTCTCAAAAGGAGGGCGTTCCACACCTTTCTTTTGATCAGGAATAAACTCACCATGTTCATCCCATAAACGGTTACTCAAAAAATATCTACCATCTTCGATTCTCATTTTTTACCCCCTATGAAGTTTTTTCTCTGATTGTATGATAACAAGAAATGTATAATACAATAGTATTATAACCAATAAAGTCTAATGTTCACTTCATATGTATTTTACAGTCATTGTGGAGAGATAATATGAGAGTATTTATCCTTAACTCAGCACCAGGTGTTGAGAAAACTTCATTGATAAACCAAATACATTCAACAATAAAACAAGTTTTTGCATTCTTTGATGGTGATGATGTAGGTAGGATAGTCCCCTATCAACTTAGCAAAAGATGGTTGAAT
>JAYEJL010000045.1:0-17382 GCA_034660555.1 Thermotogota bacterium | reverse complement strand
AGCTCTTCAAATGATGTTTCATTGTTTATGATCTTTCTGCCTATGCCCTCGCTGTAACTGGAGTATCTGTCCTCAATAAATCTTTCAAGAGTTCCTTCTTCAATAAGATTGGCAGCCGCTTTCAATCCAGCAGCAAAAGCATCCATTCCAGCTATATGCCCAATAAAGATGTCTTCAGTATCAATGGATGATCTACGCAATTTAGCATCAAAGTTTATTCCACCAGTACCCAATCCATTGTTCTTTACTATTTCATACATAGCTAAAGTTGTAGCATATATATCTGTAGGGAAATGGTCAGTGTCCCAACCAAGGAAAAGATCTCCCTGATTGGCATCAATACTGCCCAGTATATTGTTTATTCTTGCGTATCTCAATTCATGATTAAATGTATGTGTTGCAAGTGTTGCATGATTTGCTTCTATATTCAATTTGAAGTCATCAACCAATCCAAATTTTTGGAGAAAGGCAAAAACATGAGCTGAATCGAAATCGTATTGATGCTTTGTTGGCTCTTTCGGTTTGGGTTCTATTAGAAATTGGCCCTTAAACCCAATTTTTCTTGCATAGTTTACAGCCATTCTCATGAACCTTGCCAGGTTTCCAAGCTCCAGTTCCATATTTGTATTGAGAAGCGATTCATAACCTTCTCTTCCACCCCACAGAACATAATTCTCGCCACCCAATTCATTGGTTATTTCCAGAGCCTTTTTTACCTGCCCGGCTGCTCTCGCAAAGATCTCAGCATTACATGATGTGGCAGCACCATGCATGTATCTCTTATTGTTAAAAAGATTTGCTGTACCCCATAACAACTTTTTACCGGTATCTTTCATGTGCTTCTTGATGTAATCAACAATTATATCGATATTTCTGTTAGTTTCTCTAAGACTGTCACCAGTGGGTGCTATGTCTGTATCGTGAAAACAGAAATATTCAATCCCCGTTTTTTTCATAAATTCGAAAAGAGCCTCTACTTTAGCCTTTGATTTATCCATAGGATCTTTGTATTTATCCCAGGGTCTTGAAACACTTCCTTCACCAAACATATCATCGCCTCTACCATTGAATGTATGCCAGAAGGCAACCGCGAATTTAAGGTGATCCTTCATTGGTTTTCCAAGAACGATCTTTTCCGGTTCAAAGTGTTTGTAGGCAAGTGGATTCTTCGAATCTTTCCCTTCAAACCCAATTTTCCTTATTTCTTCAAATATCTCTGACATCTAAATACCTCCTTTATTTTCTTACATGATTTACATTACAATTCTTCTCAAATTTCTCTGGACTGCATACAACGAAGCTCCTATAATATTTGAACTACGTTCACCATAGCTGCCCAGAACACTTTTTAATACTTTGACTTTTCCACGAGTAGCATAAAGTGCCTTTTGACTGGCTATCTTTTGTATACGTTTCAACGAACGTTCAGGTAATTCAGCTGCAGCACCACCCAGAACAATTATTTCAGGATCAAAACCATTGATAATATTCAGTATTCCTGCTGCAAGGTTTTCTTCAATTACTTTCAGCATTTTTTTCTTTTCAGGATCATCGCTAAATGTGGTTACCAGATCCTGAAATTGTTTGCTATAATACCTGCCCTTCAAATCAATTCCTTTTGAACTGGCCATTTTTACAATTGCTTCAGTAGAAGCAACTGTTTCCCAGCAACCGGTATTTCCGCAATAACATTTCTCACCATCTAGCTTCACCGTCATATGACCAAATTCTCCTGCTGTGTACTGGTTTCCTCTGTATATTTCATCATCCAGCATAACGCCACAACCTATGCCTTCAGAAAGATTAACAAAAACAATGTCGTGTTTGCCTTCCAACAATTCATTAAAAGCCTTTTCAGCAATCAAAGAAAGGTTGGCTTCATTATCTACATGAATTGAATTTTTATCATTTATTGAAGGTATTAGTGCTCTCAAATCCAGCCCTCTGACATTCATATGAGGGAGTTCTATGATGTAAGCATTGTCTATATCAACCATCCCGGGCACTGAAAACGAATATCCAAGAAAACTATCTTCCTCAATTCCCCGTACAATTTTTATTGCCTTTTCAAATATTTTATTGAACAGTTTTTTAAAATTCTCACCACTATCTATTCTGTCTACTAACTCAACCTTGCCGTCAAAAAAACCAACACCGATTTCAGTGAAACTAACACCAATATTAACCACAACAGATTTAAAAGCTTCTCTGTTTAGCTCAAGAACAATCGGTCTGCGCCCTGCCACGCGACGTTTTATTGTTTTTGTCTCTCTGCAAAGACCTTTAGCAATAAAGTATTTGGTTATCTTGGTTACGGTGCTGGGATCAAGTCCGGACAGTTTTGACAACTCTCTTCTTGTTATTCCATTATTTTGTCTAAGCAAATCAATTAACAAGAGTCTATTTCTCGTTTTTACTTCTGAAGCCCCCAGTTTTTTTCCTTTATTCATGAGTCCATTCACCTCAATTGATTTGTATTCCAAGGATAGTTTTTTTAAACATATTACTCAAGATTGATTACAAACAATGAATCTCCTTTATGCGTGGTTATAAAGAATTATTGGCTTCTATTTTATTTGTTTCCACTATCAATTAATTCATAACTGATTATTTTGAAAAAACCACCATCAATATATATATATTTAATGATATTCTAAAATACTGTCTATCAGTTATAAAACTACTACAAAGTTCTTCGCTTCTATAAATTAAAATATAATATATTACAATAAAAGAATCCCTTACCGTTGACAGATTTAAAAGCGAAGATTCGATTATTGTTACAGGACCCATTTGATTACATGGTGCCGCAGTTATGGCATGCAGAAACAACTTAGAAATTGATTTTAAAACTATTGTAAATCTTTAATGCCGTTATTAAAAGCTACTAAAATACGACCTTCATTTGATGAGAGATCTTACAAGAGGAGGTTTCGTACGAATTTTGAATGAGCTGTCAATATCCTCTGGTAAAAAAATCGTCATTGACAAGAATGCTATACCAATACCATCAGGAGTAGAATCAGTATCCGAAATTCTGGGAATAAATCCTTTGTATCTGGTATGTGAAGACATAGCTGTAATCACATGTAACAGTGAAGTTGAATCAGAACTTCTCGCTTTTCTCAAGAACATCGGGCACTCTCCATTCAAAGCGGGTATAGTGGGGAAAAACACTCAAAGACCGTTGGTTAGCCTCAGGACTAAGGCTGGTGCTGAAAGAGTTATGCCCATGCTAATCGAAGAATTGACACACAGAATTTGCTAATGTAATGTCTTCCGGTTAAGCGATACAACGACTTGGGCTATAGGATCCTTAAATGTTATAATTTATTAAACCCTTTTTCTTCCAAAACTTAATCTTGGATTTACTTATAAGCTTGTGATTAAACATAATAAATAAAAGGTGGCCCCAATGGCAAAGAAAAAACGTTACTTTATCTACAGAATTCTCAGGACAATAATTACCGCGTTTGGTGTAACTTTAATAACCTTTTTAATACTTCATCTGACTCCCGGGGACCCGGTTAAGATTATGTTGGGACCCTATGCCACAGAGGAAAATGTGGCAGCGTTAAGAGCAAAATATAAACTTGATCAGCCACTACATATACAATATATTAGCTGGATAAGTAATGTTCTTAAGGGTGATTTCGGAACCTCAATAAGATACGATCAACCCGTCAGTGAGTTAATCGCTTCCAGAGCTGGTCCTACACTTGTGCTTACAGGGTCCGGACTACTTATTGCAGTAGTCTTTGGAGTATTGCTTGGTGTTATGGCTGCTTTAAAACGCAATTCCATTCTCGACTATTTTTCTACATTTCAGGCTATGTTTTGGATATCGATGCCAGCCTTCTGGCTGGGGATATTGCTGCTATATATATTTGGATTAAGATTACGGCTGGTACCCATTGGTGGAATGCTTGGTATTACTTCATTGATCTTGCCTGTTCTCACTCTAGGATTAAGACAGGAAGCATGGTTTGCAAGACCTATGCGTGCTGAAATGCTTGAGGTTCTAAATCAGGATTACATAAAAACAGCAAAAGCAAAAGGCCTTAAATATGGTTATGTGATATGGAAACATGCATTAAGAAATGCTCTAATTCCTATCATTACAATGCTTGCCCTTAGATTACCCTGGATAATAGGCGGTTCTGTTGTGGTCGAAGTTGTGTTTTCATGGGGCGGACTTGGAAGTTTACTTGTAAACAGCGTGCTTGCCAGGGATTATCCTGTTGTTCAATCAATACTTTTGCTTATGGCTATACTGGTAGTACTGGCAAATCTTGCTGCGGATCTTTTATATGCAGTTATCGATCCCAGGATAAGGACAGAAGGTTAGATTATGGAAGATAAAGATCTTTCTTATGAAAATGTAAGAGATGAAATAAACAAACTAAAGAGAAGCAAGAGCAGTCAGTTATCTCTTGTGTGGTCGCGTTTTAAGAAAAACAAACTTGCACTGGTTGGTTTCATTATCGTAAGTATAGTGGTTTTCATAGCCATCTTTGCACCTGTACTGACACCCTATGAACCTTTTGATACAGATCCATTCAATCGTTTGAAACCTCCTTCATGGGAACACTGGGTTGGTACAGACGCCATGGGTAGAGATGTTCTCACAAGACTTTTTTATGGTGCTCGTATTGCTTTAATAATTGGAGTGCTCATTATTCTCTTTGAAGGCGCCATTGGCATTTTACTTGGTATCGTATCAGGTTTTTTTGGCGGATTTGTAGATGTTATTATAATGTGGGTTGTAGATGTGCTAAGATCCTTCCCGGTTATTCTACTTGCAATGGCAATTGCTGGCATTATGGGTCAGGGGATTTACAATGTGGTTATCGCCCTTGGGTTAGTTGGCTGGACTACATATGCAAGAATGGTTAGGAGTAAAATACTAACGATAAAGAATTCTGACTACGTTGAAGCTGCCTATTCTATTGGAGAATCGAGATTCTCCGTGGTACTGAGATACATTATGCCAAACGCAATACCAACAGCAATCATAATGATCTGCATAATGATGCCTACCGCGCTTATAGCAAGTGCTACTCTCAGTTTTTTAGGGGTAGGTGTGCAGCCTCCTACACCTTCCTGGGGTTCCATGATTTCAGCAGGGAGAGATTATCTGATAATGGCCCCCTGGATCTCCACTTCAGCCGGAATATTTATAATGATTACAGTGTTAGGATTTAACTTCATAGGAGATGGTTTACGAGATGCCCTCGATCCAACAACAAAACGTAATTAAAGGTGACAATATCATGAACAATCTAATTGAAATCAAAGATTTGGTAGTCTCCTTCGAGACTGAAGAAGGAAAGGTTGAAGCACTGGATGGAGTGGAATTCCGGATTGAAGAAGGAACAATCCATGGTTTGATCGGAGAAACCGGTTGTGGAAAGAGCATCACCGGAATGTCAATAATGGGATTACTTGATAATAACGCCCTCATTGAAAATGGGGAAATATTTTTCAAAGGAAAGGATATCCTTAAATACAGCGAAAAGAGGCTTCAAAGAGAGATACGCGGAAATGAAATCGCGATGATATTTCAAGATCCCGCTTCATCACTGAATCCAGTTTTCACCATAAAGAATCAGATGGAAGAAGTTATCAGAATGTATCAGAAGGCCGGTAAAAAAGAAATAGTAAAAAGAGTTATGGAAGAACTTTCCAGGGTAAAACTCCCTGATGTTGACTCGTTGATCTACAAATACCCACATCAGCTGTCCGGCGGTATGAAACAGAGGGTTATGATAGCCATGATGCTTTCATGTAATCCATCATTGCTTATAGCTGATGAACCAACAACCGCTCTTGATGTATCAATTCAGGCTCAATTTTTAAAGATACTAAACGATTTAAAGCAGGAAATGCACATGACCATGCTGTACATCACACACAATCTTGCTGTCATTAGTGAAATTTGTGACAAGCTATCAGTTATGTACGCAGGAAGAATCGTTGAAACTGCACCAGTTAGAACATTATTCAAAAATGCACAGCATCCTTATACATACAAACTAATCCATTCAGTACTGGGAGTAGAAAGTAATCTGGAAGATCTTGAAGAAATCCCGGGTTCCGTCCCGAGATTAATAAATCCACCAAAGGGATGCAGATTTCATCCCAGATGTGAGGAAGCAAAAGAAATTTGCAGCAAAGAAGTTCCGAAGCTAAAAAAAATTGGAAAAAAACATTTTGTGGCCTGCCATGAAAGGTGACCTATGAAAGAAAAGCTGCTAAGAATAGAAAACCTTAAAAAGCATTTTGAAAGTCCAAGAGGAGACGTCAGGGCTGTTGACGGTGTATCTTTTGACATATTCAAAGGTGAAAGCTTTGGCCTGGTTGGCGAATCTGGCTGTGGCAAATCGACTTTGATTAGAACCATATTGCGTTTATTAAAACCTACCGCAGGTAGTATTTATCTCAAGGATAAAGACATTACAAATATTCCAAAAAAATATACAAAATTTCTAAGAAAACAGATGAGTTTGGTCTTTCAAAATCCACATTCTTCATTAAATCCCAGAATGACTGTATATGATACTCTATCACGACCTTTCTTAATACATAAAATAACAACAAACCGCGAAGAAACAACGGTTGAAATTGTAAAAATATTGAAGACCATGGGATTGCAGGCAGAACATATGACCAGATTCCCCCATGAATTGAGTGGCGGTCAAAAACAAAGAATAGCTATTGCTCGTGCTCTGGCGGTAGAACCTGAAGTGGTTTTTCTCGATGAACCAACATCAGCACTTGATGTTTCCGTACAAGCAAAAATTCTTAAGCTGTTGAATAAAGCAAAAAAAGAAAGAGATTTAACCTATTTCTATATTTCTCATGACATTAATCTGATAAGGGTTGTTTCAGATAGAATAGGCGTTATGTATCTTGGTAAAATTGTAGAGATAGGAGATGTGTTAAAGGTTTACAACAAACCGCTTCATCCTTATACTGTAGGGCTTTTTAAGTCAGTTCCAGAACCCGATCCTGATAAAAAGATTACTGAAATTCCTCTAGTAGGCGAAGTTCCAAGTCCTATTAGTCCACCCAAAGGTTGTAGATTTCATCCAAGATGTCCTCACGCTTTCGACAAATGTCGTGAAATTGAACCTGAATTAAAACCAGTGGAAGATGGACGTTTGGTAGCGTGCCATTTATATTAATTATCACTTCTAAAGGAGGGGTATTATGAAAAAAGTACGTGTGCTATTTGTAATGGCGATGATTCTTCTTGTCGTTGGCTTTTCCTTTGCCGGTAAAGCCGAAGACAAAGCCATTATCGCAATGCAAACAGAACCATCAAAACTGAATCCCATTACCTACCAGGATACGGAAACTGACTTTGTTTTGTCAGCTATTTGTGATCCTTTGGTTGAGCTCACTGAAGATGGAAATTATACTGCTGAAGGTGCAGTAATTGAAAGTTACTCAATATCTGAAGATGGGACAGTTTATACGTTCAATATCAGAGAAGGAATAACATTCCATAATGGTGAACCATTAACAGCAGAAGATGTTAAATTCACCTATGAATCGTTTATGGATGAATCACTGGGTTCTCCCCATCATCAATATTATTCAGATATTGAAAGAGTTGTATTGATAGATGATTATACAGTAGAAGTTCACCTTTCGAATCGCAACGTAACATTCCTGACCTCAGCAAGGTTAAGGAATCATATACTGCCAAAGGATTACATCGAAGATGTTGGTTGGTCAGGTTACCAGAAGAAGCCTATTGGAAGTGGACCCTATCAGTTTGTAGTCCATGTCCCTGGTCAGAGAATAGTTTTAAGACGATTCGAAGATTACTGGGGAGAAAAGGCAAAAATAAAATATGTAGAATTCAGATTTTACCCTGAAATAACCACTGCAACTATGGCTCTTCAAGCCAAACAAATAGATTATATAGCTGAACTACCAGCAGAAGAATACCGGATGCTTAAGACTATCCCAGGACTTAAATATGGTACTTTCACGAAATTTGAAGACCACAGGATATGTTTTAACAAGAGGTCTGACTCCGTTTTCAGTAATGTAAAGGTTAGACAGGCTGTTGCTTATGCTATAAATAGAGAAGAGTTAATTGCACTTACACGTGGTGAAATGGCAGTTCCCGCTGTAGGAAGAGTCCCATACTTCCATGCTGCATCTGCTCCTAATGTTCCCGCATATGAACAAAACCTGGAAAAAGCAAGAGAGTTACTTGAAGAGGCTGGCTATCCGGATGGCTTCAAAACAAAGATCTATGCTCCTGCAGGATATAGAGAGAGAGTTCTTGAGGTTCAGCAGATACAGAGACAGCTTGCACAGATTGGTATAGAGGTTGAGGTTGTAGCACTCGAATGGGGAACCTACCTTGATGTTACAGCAGAAGGCGAAGCTCCCATGTTTAGAGAACGCTGGAGCGCAAGCGCACCATCACCATTCAGTTTTGTGGAAAATTGGTATTCCGCATCAAGCTGGAATCCAATATTTGGAACCTATCATAATGAAGAGGTAGACAGGCTTATCGAGAAAATCAAGGTTACAGTCAACGAACAGGAAAGATGGGGGCTTTATAAAGAAGTACAGAGCATTGCCATGGAAGATGTGGCATGTTATCCATTGTACTGGCCGATAGCTGGTGTAGCATACAATGATGAACTAAATATTCCTGAGAAACTATTTAATATATTCCTTAGGCCCATATACCATATCGATAAGTGGAGTTATTGATAAGCTTTAGATGAGTTTAAAAAGGGGCAACATTTTTTGATGTTGTCCCTTTCTAATTTATTAAGGAGTGAATGAAATGAGTAAAGATGCAAAAAAAGCAATATTAAATAATGTGGATATTATAGCTGATGATATTCTCGATATAAGTAGAAAACTCAAAGAAAATCCTGAAATAGGTTTTAAAGAGTGCAAAGCACTTAAATGGTTAACAGAATATCTTGAAAATAAGAATTTTAATGTCGAGAAAAGCATAGCGGGTCTCGAAACATCCTTTAGAGCACGCTATGTATGTGGAAACGGTGGACCTAAAATCGCTTTTTTGTGTGAATATGATGCCTTACCGGAAATTGGACACGGGTGCGGACACAATCTCATTGCTCCATCAAGTGTCGGAGCAGCAGTTGCTCTTTCAACCATTGAAGATCTATCAGCTGAACTGCTAGTAATTGGCTGTCCCGGTGAAGAAAACGGTGGGGGCAAAGTAATATTAACAGAAAAAGGCGTATTCAATGATGTAGATATTGCCATGATAGTTCACCCTGCAACTGTAAATCTTACCTATTCTACATCTTTAGCCCTCGATGCCATTGAATTTACATTTAAAGGGCGAACCGCTCATGCTTCTTCAATGCCAGAGAAGGGTATAAACGCGCTCGATAGCACTATATTTCTCTTTAACGGTCTAAACGCACTTAGACAACATCTGAAGGATGATGTCAGAATCCACGGCATTATCTCTGAGGGAGGGCAGGCACCCAATGTAGTTCCGGATAAGGCTGTAGCGAAATTTTATTTTAGAGCAAAGGAACGAAGTTATCTGAACGAAACAGTGGAAAAAGCTTACAATGTTGCTAGAGGAGCGGCTTTAATGACAGGAGCTGAGGTAACCTGGAGGAAATTTGAACTTTCCAACGATAATCTGAGACCCAATAGAAGGCTTGCTCGAGTATTTGAAAAAAATCTTAAAAAAATCGGTATAAAAGACATCTTACCTCCACAGGATGGCGGTGGTTCGACAGATATGGGTAATGTTAGCCAGGTTATTCCAGCCATTCATCCATATATTGCAATAGGTGAAGAAAATGAATTTATTTCTCATTCAAGAGAGTTTGCTGATGCAACGGTTGCGCCAAGAGGTCAACAGGAATTGATTAGTGCAGCAAAAGCCATGGCGCTTACCGCCTTCGATGTTGTATCAGATAAAGAATTACTGAAAGAAATTAAAAAGGAGTTTAAGGAGGAATAAAATTGCATCACGAATTAATTAACAGCTGAAAGGGTAAAGATATTTCTCGAAAATAACTTCAACAAAGATCAGCTTAAAGATATCAAGAAAATCGATATTGGAATTGGCAAATTAGTTATGGCTAACCAAGAAAATATCCGTGAAGCCTTTGATATGATCAAAAAGGATACTGTTTTTAACGATGTTGAAATAAACTTTATCACTGATGAGCTAAGATATGAATGCAAAGAATGCGGTGAGAAGTTTTCTTCAGCTGATTACGAATTGCATTGTCCCAGGTGTGGAGGAAACCTCAAAGTATTAACCGGAGAAGAAATATATATAAAAAACGTCGAGCGCTCGTCAGAGAACAGTCAATAGCGAAATTCGTTTAATTTACATACACAATACTAGAAACTCTTATTAATTACTTTTAAAAGTTCTTGGCTGTATAGCGGATAATTATATTCTTGAGATCTATTCAAATAACTAGCCTCTTTATTATATATTTCAAGATAATTTGCTGGGTGCCTTACTAGATTTATTATTTCCTTATCTCCATCGAATTTGAAGATGGTTTCCACAGTCTTTATGCCTGTTGTGTTTATGGCTCCGAAATCTTCTTTCATATGTCTGGAAGCCCATTCATACATTTGATTTCTATCCATTTTATTTCTCAGTAATGAAAGTATCACATCATTTATTTCCACGAAGTACTTTTTCCATCTTGCCATATCCCGCTGATAACTATCCAAATTCTCATAACCTGTCAATCCTTCATCGGGGTTACCACCTACACAATAGTAAGCGATGCCTTCTCCAACTATCCCGCCAATTAGTTCGATAATCGCCAACATGTTTGATGATAGCCTTTTTGATTTCATTTCTTCTTCCAAAAAACTATTGAAAACTATATGGTGAAGTTCATGTGCTATGGTTGAAGCAACTTTATCAATCGATTTAGAAACGTGTTCGAGATCAAGTGTAATATCCTGGCCGATATAATAAGCTCCACTATATCCTGTAAAAACTATAAATACTTCTGGACTGAAATTGATATCACCCGGTAGGAAGCGATTCAATTTAGTTTCAGAAAAGTCAACAATGTCTTTCTCCTTTTCTTTTATTTCTAGAAGTACTCTTTTAAGATCTTCACGCTTCTCAATTTTACCCCTTAAATTACTATGAAAACTCTCCAGAAACTTATTTTCATGCGAGAATTCTCGATTTCCAAGATTAAGAACTACGTGCATCAAATCATCTTTATCTATTCCAGCATTTAGACCTTCAGGTCTGTTGTAGTAAGTTACCATTTGATTCATGACTTCATGTTTAAATAACTCTTCAACGCTTTTCAAATTGGGTTTCCCCTTCGTGGTTATCTTATTGAAAATCTTTAAATACATTTCTGCAGCATCATAATTTATCTTCACGTTTAAATTCACAACAAAAACCTCCTGAATTTTTGAAATTATATATTCCAATTATATATGCTAAAAAACAATGTAAACATTCTCTTCTATGAACTGTTAATATTCTTTAAATGTTTTTAACAGTTAACTATTAAAGATTGTGTTATGCTATATTTGTAGCTAATAATGTAGCGCGGAGGATGAACAATGAAGAAAACTGAGAAACAGATGACCAAGAACGAAAGAAAGGAATTAATAAATTCTGTTGAAAAGGCCATTGAAACTCTCGCCAGGGAAGGAAAGAAAATTGATTTCTCAGAAGTAGCTTCAAAACTTGGTGTGGCAAGATCAACACTTTATAGAAACCCAACAGTCAGAAGCGAAATCATCTCAACAAGAAATGAAATGAAAACCCGCGGAGACATCTTGCTTGATCTTGAAAACAGGCTCTATTCTCTGGAAAACAAATTACTTGGTATTGAAACAGCACTAAAAGAACACAGAAGTAAGTTGAACGAATTAGAGAAACATTTTCACTAAAATAACCATCCTGTTCCACTGTTTTACATTCACAAAAACTTTTTCAAATAAGGAGGAATTTACAATGACAAAGCTTTTCGGTGTAAGAAAGCTGTTTGTGGTTATTTTGGTCGTCTTTTTGTTAGCAATTTTTTCCTTTAGTGCCAGCACGATCAGATTCGTTGACTTCTCATGGGATAGTGTTCTGGTACACAACAGAATAGCAGGATTTATCGTTGAACATGCTTATGGTTACGATGTTGAATATGGCTTTCTTCAGAGCATTCCCGGATTACTTGGTCTTAGAAGAGGAGATTACGATGTTTCAATGGAATTTTGGGTTGATAACATCAGAGAAAGCTATATGGAAGCCTTAAAGGATGGAGATATTGTCGATCTCGGTTCTAACTTCCAAGATGCTCCCCAGGGCTGGTATGTTCCAACATATGTTATAGAAGGTGATCCTGAGCATGGTATAGAACCCATGGCACCTGATCTGAAATCAGTGTTTGATCTTGAAAAATACTGGGAATTATTCAAGGATCCTGAACAACCCAACAAAGGAAGATTTTACAATGGCCCAGTTGGATGGGTTGTACATGACATCAATATTGAGAAACTTGAAGCCTATGGACTTGATGATTCATTCACTTCCTTTGATCCAGGTTCTCAGGCATCTTTGGCTACTGCTATTATGAGTGCGTACAAAAAAGGAGTACCTATACTTGCATATTACTGGGAACCTACCTGGATAATGGGAAAGCTTGATATGACTAAATTAGAAGAGCCAGAGTTTGATAAAGAAAAATGGAACGAAAACTATGCATGTGAATTCGCTCCATCCAAGGTACATGTTGCTGTTTCAACCAAAATGCTGGATAAAGCTCCCGAATTGTTGACTCTCTTTGTTAATTACAGCAGCACACTCGATCAAACGAACAAAATGCTTGCATACATGCAGGAAAATGGAGCAACAGCTGAAGAAACAGCCATATGGTTCCTAAAGAACCACAGATATATATGGGAAGACTGGTTCCCTGCAAGAAATGAGGAGCTTATTAATAAAGTATTAGAAGCTCTAGAAAAGGGGTAAACAATTTTGTCTACGGCAATTAAAGTTCAAAATCTATGGAAAATTTACTCGGACATTCACGACAGAGATATCAATGTTGAAGATGAAGAAATGATTGAAAAAATTGAAAAGATGGATGAACCGGTAATCGCTGTAAGGGATGTCAGCCTTGAAGTAAAAGAAGGCGAAGTTTTTGTAATCATGGGTTTGTCAGGTAGTGGAAAATCAACATTGATTCGCTGCCTTTTACGATTATTGGAACCAACTTCTGGTGAAATCCAAATCAATGAATATGAGGTCACTAACTTAAATGATAGTGAACTCATAGATTTCAGACGTAAAGAAGTAGCTATGGTTTTCCAGCATTATGGACTTCTCCCACATAGAACTGTTAGAGAGAATGTGGAGTTCGGTTTGAAGATCAGAGGTGAAGATAAAGAAGTTAGAAAGAAGAGAGCACTTGAAGCAATTGAGCGAGTTGGGCTGAAAGGATGGGAAGATAATCATCCAAGTGCATTGAGTGGAGGCATGAGACAGAGAGTTGGAATAGCACGGGCCCTTGTAATGGATACTCCAATTTTGCTAATGGATGAACCATTCAGTGGTCTTGATCCTTTAATCCGTAGAGAAATGCAGGACGAATTAATCAGGCTTCAAGAAGAAATGCACAAAACAACATTCTTTGTCACCCACGATCTGAATGAGGCCATAAGGTTGGGGGATCGTATTGCGATAATGAAAGAAGGCGACATTGTTCAAACGGGTAAAATCCATGATATTGTTAAAAATCCTGCAGATGATTATGTTAAAAAGTTTGTTCAGGATGTAAAGCGTCAGATAACAGATGACATCGACTCAGATAATAATAATGAAAAGAAGGCGATAACCGATGTTTCCTGAAACACTAGAATTTCATGTAGAAGACTATATTAACGATTTTATCGATTGGTTGGTTACCAATGGTAGCATAGTATTTGGAACAATATCATCGGTTATTCTATCTCTATTACTGGCTGTTCACAATTTGCTGAATGTAACTCCCTGGTGGGTGATTGTTGGTATAGTAATATTTGGTGCATGGTTGGCGACAAAGAAAATCACACTTCCGATAGTGCTTGGGGTTCTTTTGACAATTATTGGAGTATTTGGATTATGGGCACTCGCTATGGAAACTCTGGCTCTGGTTATAACCGCTGTCGTTTTTTCAATAGCTATCGGGATTCCATTGGGCGTCCTCATGGCTCAATTCGACAGGTTTGCCACTGTACTAAAACCATTACTCGATGCCATGCAGACCATGCCCAGTTTTGTACACCTAATACCTGCAATGATGCTTTTCGGGCTCGGAAAGGTCCCAGCAGTACTTGCTACCATGATATATGCAATACCACCAGTTATAAGGCTCACCAATCTGGGTATCAGACAGGTACCAAAGCAGGTACAGGAAGCGGCGATAGCTTATGGAGCAACAAATAAACAGCTATTAAAGGAAGTAAGATTACCGCTTGCTCTGCCAACAATACTGGCAGGTGTAAATCAAACCACAATGATGGCACTTGCAATGGTTGTAATTGCTTCGATGATAGGAGCAAGAGGACTGGGACAGGAAGTTTTACTGGCAATAAACCGTGTAGATGTTGGTAAAGGTTTTGAAGCGGGTATCAGTATTGTTATTCTGGCAATTGTAATTGACAGGATAACACAGGGTATCGCAAAACGGTGGCAACCACCAAAATCATAGCATTTTAAGTCCTGAACGTTGTGTTTACCTTTACGGGAATGAAGTTCCCATTTTACAATAAAATATTTCTTTCACATCAAGAGTATTCAATATATTAAGGGCTTCTTTGAAGCCCTTTCCTATTTCAATTTTTTTATGTGCGTCGGATCCGACAGTTATGTATTTACCACCAAAACTCAGATATCTCTCAATTATCCACGGATAAGGAAGCCAGTCTATTTTTGTCTTTTAAAATTATAGCATCATACAATTGCTATAAGTCTTTATCTAAAGAACATTATGCATTTTGAGAAGTCAGATTTAAGTGCCCAATCTCTTTTAAAAAAGCGCATTTGAATAAATAAACTAGATGTGCTCAAAACAAAAATGGTAAAATTTTCAGGGGTGATATTAATGGTAGAATTCTTGGCTGTTATTGGAGCACTGGCTTTATTATTTCTTGCGATAAAAGCATTCCCGGCTCTGGTATCTGTTTTGGTAGGATTTGGTGTAATTGCCGTAGTTGTTTTTATATTTCTTGGGTGGCTGATATTCCTTCTCCCTGTACTAATTGTTATGGGCTTGATATTGTTAATTGCAAGGCTTATAAACCCTGCATGAAAATAGATCTAACAGCCATACAGACTGAAATAGATCTTAAGGATTACAGAAATCCTGAAAGCTTTATGCGATCCATGAATGATTCTCTTATAAAAGCAAGCCAATTATGGAAGTCAAATATTCATTTGGCGGTTTTTCCAGAGTTTATTGGCACCTTCTTGTATCCAGGTATGTTTTTGAAATCATTGGATAATCAGAATGTGTTTAAATTGTTGTTAAAATATATCTTCAAAAATTTTTTGCTTTCACAACTGAATTTTTTCAGGGCTGCCTTTTTAAAAAACGCTCTAAAAGTCGAAGAAATTTACAGAAATACGTTTTCTGAACTGGCAAAAAATTATTCCAGCTATATTGTCGCACCAAGTATTCTTTTACCTTCAATAACCTTTGAATCATCAAAGGGAAGGTATATAACTGATAAACGGCTCTTCAATATGTCATATCTTTTCAATCCCAAAGGGCAGGTTATTGCCAGAATGGGCAAACTAAGGTTAACACCCTCTGAAAATAAAATACTGTTTTCTCCATATCCCTACAGAAATCAAGCAGTCAAAACAGAATTTGCAAAGATTGCAGTGGTGATCTGCTACGACATGTTTTTTCAGGATACGATTGAGCATCTTGACTCCATCGGTGCACAAATTCTTGCTGTTCCAACATGCAACTTCGCTTATTGGAAAAAACCTGTGAAGTACAATTCTTCTTATTCACAGGAAAGAATATGGTGGTTAGACGGACCTATAAAAGCAACCAAAAAGAGAGAAAACATACAGTTCCTGATCAATGCCATGGCAGTAGGAAAGATTGGCAACAACGTTGCAGAAGGCCGTTCAACAATATGGAACAACGGAAGAATATGTAAACTCGCCAGATCATGGACATCCAGCGAAGAGATCAATGCAACTGTAGAGATTTAATGATGTTATTTAATAATTGAGAATTGATCAATCAAATTTCCGTTTATATCTATTACTTTTGCATCAATAGCTCCTGGAGAGTAACTAAATACAACATAATGATAAACCGATAAACCTTTAATAAGGTCATCGCCTGGTTCAATTTTATATAGTGGCGCTCCACCACCAGCTGTAACAATGTAATCAATGTTTCCCTTTTCAATTCTCTGATAGCTGTGGTCATGACCGGAGATCACGAGATCAATGTTATATCTCTCGAACAAGGGAACCAGTATAAGCTTCATAAAATAGGTGTCTCCATGAGAGCTGTAGCTATATGGAGGATGATGAGTAACCACAATAGTAAATTCTGTTTGTTCGAGATCTCTGTTTTCAAGAACTTCGACAAGCCAGCGATACTGCTTTGAATCTCGATCAAAGCGCTGATTCGTGTTCAACACAATAAAAAGTACCTTTCCCTCTTTAAAGGAGTAATAGAGTTCGTTACCGGATAAATCCAGCAGTTCTCTAAAATTTTTCGCAGCCTTTTCATGATTTCCGACAGCTGAATAATAGAAGCTGCTGGGAAGAACATCAATCGCTTTATAAAACACAGCCCAATCTTCAATAAAAGCGTCACGATAAACCAGATCTCCTACATTAATTACTAACAGTGGTTCTGTGGTGGCTATACCTTCACAGATTTTTTTATGGTTCTTAAAATTACCTCGCGAATCTCCGTATATCACGAAGTCAAAAGATTTTTCTTCCACCAATGAAATTAAACCTTCGTCTTTATACACACACTTACCTTCAACATAGCTCTCAGCTTGATAATGATATAATTGATCTTTTTTCATATTTTCAAGTGTTAAACTGTGAAAATTAGTCATCTCACTTGAGCTAAGATGAATTTCATTACCGGCTTCATCAATACAGTGAATTCTTGAATCCGAAAGCTCTTCCGTGTACCATTTTATAGACACCATATCTGAATCTGGTCTGTTTAAAAAAGTAGCATTTATACTCACTGCAAAAATGTAAAACAAAATCATAAAGACGATTTTCCTCATCACATCACTTCCCCATTATTCTTTTATGATTTTTCTCGTTCAGTATCTGATAACGTGAAATACCAGTGATATCACTAAAATTATACTCATAACAACAGCAAA
>JAYEJL010000044.1:0-62961 GCA_034660555.1 Thermotogota bacterium | reverse complement strand
AATAGGTGAATAGTTGTTTCAATCCTTCCTCGTTTTCTACTAGAAACTGTTGTATAATATTCTTTAGTTTCATGCCCTGTATCCCTCCTTTATATAGGTTTGTCCTATTATAGGATACAGGGCTTTTATCTTTTTACAGCATCAATTTTACGCTGTCTATTTTAGTTGCTGTATTTCTAAGTTTAATTTCCTGCGCACCAACCTTACGTTTGCTGGCAAAAAAGATATTGATAGATAACACACATGCCAATGAAAACTATTATGATGGTTACACTAAAGAAAATTTCTTCGGAACTTTAATAAGTAAGCTTGAATCAATGTATCATACGGTTGATTTCACCTCAGAAGTTGGTTTTGTTCCTTCCCAATACGATATTTTAATCCTTGATGCGCCTTTTTCTGCTTACAGTTATTCGGAAGGAGATAAGGTGGACAGTTTCCTGCGAAATGGAGGCACATTAGTCACTCTTGGCGAAAAAACAGCTTACTGGAATAACAGCTATTTAAACAATATGCTCAGTTATCTCAATGTTGATATTCGTTTTGAGGCTAACATTATTTATGATTATGTCAATTATTACCAGGAGTATTATTGGCCAGTGATAAAAGATTTTTCCAGCCATCCTGTTGTCGATTCCCTTGATTCTATAGTTCTCTTCGTAGCATGCACATTAGACGTTTTCGGTGATGCTGAAGTTGTTGCTGAATCTTCAACAGTTAATGTCACTGAACCTTTTAATGTGCAAAGTGATAGTAGTGATTCTGCTTCAGTACTATTTAAAGGATCGGAAGTTGACTCTCAGGTATCTATCGCTGTTCCAATAATTGGAGTTGATTATGTAGGCTCAGGAAAAGTAATAGCAATTCCCGATGTAAATATTTTTGGAGATGATGTATACGGTAATATTAGTGGAGAATTCATAGACGTTCATGACAACATGCAACTGTTGATGAATATTATTTACTGGTAAAATTTTGTCTTAAGAAAAAGCCGGGAGTGATCCCGGCTCTTTTTTGCCCATTAAACTCAAAGTAAATCATTAATTTAAGAATAATGGTAACATTAGATAACAAACCAATGAAATCTTTAAGGAGGCAAATTATGCCAGCAAATAATGAGAACATTAATCAGCAAAATGAGGAAGAACTTGAATTTTTCTCTATAACCGATGAAAACGATGAAGAACAAGATTTTGCACTCATAGCTGAATTTGAAACCGGAGGAAAAACCTATTGGATATGTCAGGAGGCAAATTTCAAAGATGATAACAAGGTAGAACTCAATGAAGATGCATATGTTGCGTTCAGAGTTGAAAGAGATGAAGAGGGAAACGCATATCTTGATTCTCTTGATGATGAAGAATTTAATCATCTTAAAAAAGAATGGCAAAGATACGTTGAAAATCTTGAAAAAGAAGATGTTGAAGACGTTAATGAATAATTGAAGAGATATTATCTATAGTGCTCTCCTTTTTCTTAAAGTTGTATAATGGTTTTAGAGAAGGGAGTGAGGAAAATGATCCTTTCAACAGGAGTTTTCCTGCCCGAGATTAAGCCAGTTATAGATAACATGATCACTTTGGAAACTGGTGAAATTCTTGGTAGAACATACAATCGTGGTGTAATCGGACAAAACGAGATAGTTGCCACAAGTGGATTTGTAGGAAAAGTTGAAACTGCAGTAATAACTCAAAAATTCATTGATATATTTAAACCGAATCAGATTATTTTTACATCTGGTGCTGGAGCTCTGGATGATAGTTTAGAACCCGGCACACTGGTTGTGGGTACTGAATTCCAGCAGTACGATGTCTTTCTACCAATGCGTTCTGGTATGGTAAGTGTAAACACAGATGAAACTCCAGCCATGCAACATCTAAGGGAGCACGCCAGAAAAATCAAATTTTGTAAGATAATATCTGGAGACAAAATCGTAATGAGTAAAAAAGAAAGAGATTCATTGCGAAATCGGTTTAATGCCAGGTGTCTGGATATGGATTCTGCTGTGCTTGCCAGAGTTGCATCAATAAATAATGTTGGATTTACAGTGTTAAAAGTAGTTCTCGATTATTGTGATGAGAACAGCGAAAAGGATTTCAGCATGAACTTTGAAAAGTTTGGGCATTACCCGGCAGAGCTCATCACCGAATTGCTAAGAAAACACATGCTTGATTTCAAAAAGAAAAAATAGGAGGGAGTAAAATGGCTTGCATTTTTTGCCGCATAGTTAGTGGAGAAGTAAATGCTGATATTGTTGAAGAAACAAATAATTTTATTGCTTTCCGGGATGTTAATCCCGTAGCTCCGACACACGTGCTGGTAGTTCCCAAGCAACACATTGACAGCCCTATATCACTCCAGGCACTTGGTGGCGAGGCATTACAGGAAATGTTTCAACTCATTGATAAAATTGCAAAAAAAGAAAATATCAAAAAATCTGGTTATAGATTGATTTTGAATAATGGAAATGATGCGGGTCAGGAAATCAATCATCTTCATTTTCACATAATCGGTGGAAGAAAAATCGGAAGGCTTGGTTAATTATTGATAGAGAATAATCAGAACAAAGATAAATTTCAGCATTATTATTCAAAGAAACCTACTTCACCTTTCAAGAAAAAAACCGTCGCATTGAATCTAAGTAACGGTATTAAGTTTTTTTTCGTCACTGCCTCAGGTGTTTTTTCATTTTCACGGGTAGATCGTGCCAGTCAGCTATTAATTGAGCACTGCGAAATAAACACTCATGGTTCATTACTTGATCTTGGTTGCGGCTATGGATTGGTAGGTATTTCTCTAAAGAAAAAACACTCGGATATTGAACTTTACATGAGTGATATCAATGAACGTGCTTTCACATTATCAAAGATTAACGCCAGAGACAATAACATTGAAGCGGTAATTCGAGTTGGTAACATTTACGAGCCATGGAATGAAAATAGGTTTGATTCCATAGTTCTTAATCCTCCATTTGCAGCTGGAAAAGATGTGTGGAAAAAGATGATAACCGAAGCGCCTTCCCATCTCAAAAAGGAAGGAAGATTTAACGTTGTAGCTTACCATAATAAAGGCGGCTCACGTATCGAAAAAATAATGAAAACAGTTTTCTCTAATGTGAGAACACTTGTTAAATCTGGAGGAATTAGAGTTTATGTTTCCGTCAAGCTCTGAAACTCTTGCCGAAATGAAAGAGATCATAGTTAGGAAAAATAATAGAACCGTACTTGGTCCATTAACTTTGAACATTAGCAAAGGTGAATATGTTGGAATCATCGGTAGAAATGGATCAGGAAAAACAACGCTTTTGCAGTCCATGGCAGGAGTTACAAAAATAAATAAGGGACATATAAGCACCTGCGAAAGTGGTTACGTTTTCCAGAATCCAGATAACCAGATAATTGGTAGTACTGTATTTGAAGACATAAAGTTCAGTATCATGAACCTAGGCATAATACCTGAAGAAGAAGATAACTACGCTGAAACCGTTCTTAAAGAACATTCTTTCTATTCGTTCAAAGACCGTGACACTTTGACACTATCCGGAGGACAAAAACAAAAATTATCACTGGTTTCTGTTTTGGCAATGAAACCAAAGTTGTTATTGCTGGACGAACCCTTCAGTATGCTTGATAGAATTCAGCGCCACGATATCCAGCATTTCATAAACTCCTTAAACTCAAAGGGAATAACTCTTGTTGTTGCTGGAATAAAACTCTATGATCTGATTCATTGTAAACGTATTATTTTGCTGGATGAAGGAAAAATAATCTTTGATGGACCGATGGAAGATATCTCAAAAAATACAGACCTGCTTAATAAAAGTGGGATCTTAGTCCCTGAATACATCGGGTGAATTCATTATGTTATCTCTTTCAAACATAACCCATGTTTATCAAAACAGCAATGACGAAAGCGTAAAAGCCCTTCTAGGAATAAATACAAGCTTTGAACTAGGAAGTATTAACATTATCGTTGGTTCTAATGGTTCAGGAAAATCTACATTGTTGTTGATATCTTCCGGACTTTTAAAACCAACCTTTGGAACAGTTTCCTATTCCGAAAACAGCGTGAAATCAAATTTAAGATATATTGGATTTGTATTTCAGTACCCGGAAAACTATTTTTTTGAAGAAAACGTGTTTAAAGAAGTCACCTATGCTGCAAAAAACTACAAACTGGATAACCTAAAAAAAGGTTACTCTTATGCAATGAACTGTGTAGGACTTGATCCAGAAAAATTTGCAGGAATTTCTCCATTTGAACTCTCAGGAGGAGAAAAAAGAAAAGTGGCGATAGCCTGCTCTCTGGTTCATGATCCAGATTATCTGTTCTTTGACGAGCCCACTGCTTCGCTTGATGATGATGGATTGATGAAATTAAAATCATTAATAACCAATCTTAAAAAGTCAGATAAAACTGTTATTATTTCAACACACTGGCCAGAAGATTTTTTAGATATTACAGATAACATTATTGCTCTTAATTCAGGCAGAAAAGCTTTTGAGGGAAATATTAAAAAGTTCATTGATGTTGTAAAATTTAAACATAAAGAATTCGGGCTTGTATTAGATAAGAAACTTCAACACTTTGTTTCATCATTTGAAAGAAAGAAATAACCAGAGAAAGTAGGAAACATATGCTGAATATTTCTGTCATAGTAAATAGTATCGCAGTAATAATCGGATCATTTTTTGGTCTACTTGGTGGAAAAAAGTTATCAGATAGTAGCAAGGATATTCTTTTCAAGGCTATTGGTTTATTAACAATCGGTCTGGGAATTTCGTTGTTTCTTGAATACAATAACGCGCTCGTTGTTCTTGGGAGTCTCGCAATCGGAGGTTTAATTGGCGAATACTTCAAAATTGAAAAGCAGCTTGGAAAACTCACCGGAGGGGAAAAACAAGACCCCAATTTTGTAAGAGGTTTTGTGACAGCAACTGTATTATTTATTGCTGGGCCAATGACCATAGTTGGCTCAATAAAAGCTGGAGTACAGGGAAATAATGAAATAATTTTCTTGAAATCATTAATGGACGGACTTTCATCTATCATGCTGGCAGCGAGTTTTGGAGCAGGGGTATTGATGTCAGCTGTTTCTGTATATTTAGTTCAGGGATTTATTGTTAGCTTTTCTTGTTCTCTTCAATTTCTCCAAAACGAAATATATTTGGGCGATTTCTCTGGCGTTGGTGGTTTGATTCTTTTAGCACTTGGAATCAGGCTGCTAAAAATAAAAGAAATAAAGGTTGGGAATTTCTTTCCTGCTCTCATAATATCACCCTTCTTGACGTATATTGGTACGCTTTTTGGTTAAGTTTTCTAAGAAACTCAATTTTGTAATTAGAAAACCAGAATTTATATCCACTTTTTAATTATTTCAAGAACTTTCTTAAACCGTTTATCTAACTAAAGTTTTAACGTGAAATTTTCTATTATAAAAAAAACTAAAACATTTTCTACTCATAGTTAATTCATTTATAAATATTCAAAAATGAGCGAATTAATGTATAATATACCCAGTAGGGGTATGAATCAACGAGATGATCTCTTCAGCTACCACTACACTACAGGCTACGGGAAGCATAGGAGGAAGTGGTTTTCCCCCATTAATAACCATGAGTGTGAGTTATGGTTGTTCATTACTTGGAGGTTTACTGTCATTTTTTTCGCCTTGTGTTCTGCCACTAATTCCCGTTTTTTTGGTGTGCTTATGGGTGGGACCACCGATGCTAAAACCCGTTTTCTTAGAGGCGTTTTCTTTACGCTTGGAATGTCCATATTCTTTTTTTATGCTCGGTATAGGGGCTGGTGGGCTTGGCCAATTTATAAGAAAATATGATTATATAATGAACGCTATTTCCGGATCATTATTTATTATTTTTGCATTCATGTTCTTTTTTGAGAAAGGAATAAAGGGTGTAAAGATAAATGTAACAAAATTTGGTGGTGGCCCTATTGGTGGTTTTATAATGGGAGCTTCTCTTGGTTTAATCTGGGTACCTTGTGCTGGACCCGTGCTTGGTTCTATATTGGTTCTTGCTGCAAATCAGGATACTGTTGTTAGAGGAGGGACATTACTTTTGTCCTATTCTCTCGGTCTCAGCATACCCTTTTTAACGTTAAGTGGTTTTGATAGTAAAATTACCTCTCGTATTTCTCTTACTGGAGAAAGCAAAGCCCGAAAAATAACAAGGTGGCTTGTATTCATCGTGCTTCTTACTGTTGGAATATTAACCTTCTTTGGTCAATTAAACATACTGCAATCTTTGGCATAGGAGGCTAATTTATGAAAAAATTCTTATTAATATTACTTCTTGTTACCATGAGCTTTATTGGATTCGCCTACGAAGGAAAACTTAATAATCTTGAAACAGCATTAAAACTGGCTTCACTAGAAAAGAAAACAGCTATAATAATGTTTTCAGACAAATCCTGTTACTACTGCAATGTTTTTAATGAAAAAACACTTACTGACAAGAATGTTCAACAACTTTTAAAGGCTGGATACACATTCATAGAAATCTATAAGGGTAAGGAAAACGTTGACCTTGTATTAAATGGAGAAACCAAAACCTATACATATTCAGAACTGTACAGTGTTTTTGGAATAAGCGGTACACCTACATTATGGTTCTTAAATTCAGCTGGTAATCCTATAACAAATTTGCCTGGATATGTTCCCGCAGACATGTTTGTTAAAGTACTTCAATATTTGGGTGAAGAAGCTTACAGACAGGAAATTATCTTTGAAAGCTATTCAAAGCAAGAGCACGATTATATCGGTGATAGTCAGATAATAACCTTGAACAGCGAAAAAGCAAACTACGTACTCGATAATGATCCCCTTGCGAAGAAATATAAAGGCGATTTTGATAGGTTTACAATATGGATTGTTGAAGATGAAAATACAGCCAATACTCTAATTGAAAAAAGTGCTTTTAGAGTGATCCTAATAAAAGGATAAACTAGAAATATTCTTGTGAAATTTCTTCGAAGATTCTGTTTGTTTCATTATCAATGTTACATGCACGTATAACTTTCATTGAGCTTGCTGGATTGTTTTCAAAGTAATCCAGCAACGCTTTAAAAAATGCCCTTGCGCACTCTTTTTTTGGCACACCGAATATCCCGGAAGATACCGCAGGAATCGAAATAGAAGAGAGTTCCAGCTCATCGCCTTTGCTTAGAATATTATAAAAACTCTTGTACAGTAGTTCTCTGTAATTTTCGGTACTTCTTTTAGGGCCGTGGACATGTATCACATACCTGACTTTCATTTTACCAGCACCAGTTACTGCTACCTCAGAAACGTTTAGAGATCCATTTTCTGATATATATTCATCGCTCTGCTTCTGAATGGACTCTCCACCAGCCCGTACTATGGCTCCTGCAACACCTCCGCCATGTTTTAAGTATCCATTGGCGGCATTTACAATTGCCTCTGTTTCTTCTTCTGTAATATCTCCCTGAATTATCATAAGTAACCGGTTATCATTCAATTGGATTTTCTTCATTTGCTTTCACCACCATAATCCTTCAGATCACCCCATAATTTTGATAAACGCTCTCTTATAAACTTCTCTTTTCCTTTATTTGCAGGGTTGAAAAAAATTTCATTTTTTAGCTCTTCCGGAAGATATCTTTCAAGAGAAAATCCGCCGACAGAGTGGGGATAGGTGTAATTCTTTCCGTAATCCATTTTTTTCATCATATTTGTCACGGGGTTTCTTAATTTTAGCGGTACAGGCACGTTCGGTTTATCCTGGGCCTTCTTTTTAGCTTTATCTCTCGCCTCTATTACAGAGTCGCTCTTTATGGCCACCGACAAATATATAACACCTTCTGCAAGATTCAATGTGCATTCTGGAAGACCTATTCTTTCTACTGCCTCAAAACATGCAACAGCAATTAATAGTGCTGTCGGATCGGCCAGTCCAATGTCCTCAGAAGCGAAAATTATCATCCTTCTCGCGATAAATTTTGGGTCTTCGCCTCCCTCAATCATCCTCATCATATAATAAAGAGCAGCGTCTGGATCGCTCCCTCTTAGGCTTTTTATAAAAGCAGATATAAGATCATAATGTTCCTCACCCTTTTTACTGTATCTACCCCCTGGAATTAATGAAAGTTCTTTCATTAATTCAACGTCCACACTCTTCTTTTCAAGTCCTTCAGCACTTTCAGATAGTGTATCCAGAATGTTCAATGCAATCCTGGCATCACCTCCTGAGTTCTGAGATATTATCTCCAGAACATCGCGATGAACGGTGAGATTTTTCTTTTTTAGGTCTTCATCCATTTCCAGGGCCTTTTCCAGGAGCTCCACGATATTATTTTCATCGAGTTTTTTCAGAACAACAAGCCTGCAGCGCGAAAGTAGAGCCGAATTTATCTCGAAGCTTGGGTTTTCTGTAGTTGCACCTATCAAAACAACTGTACCCCTTTCAGTAACAGGTAAAAATATATCCTGCTGGGCCTTGTTTAGTTTATGTATTTCATCGACAAACAGTATCATCTGCTTACCATGCTTTTTCAATGCTCTTGCACGTTCAAAAATTTTTTTGAATTCACTCGTTTTTCTGGTAGTTGCACTGAAGTAAATATATTCATAGTCTATGGACAGGTTATTCCTAATTATTTCTCCAATTGTTGTTTTACCTGACCCAGGTGGTCCATACAGGATCATTGAAAAAAGCTTCTCCTTTTCCAGAAACTGCCTGATGATCCCTTTACTGCTTGTTAGATGTTGTTGCCCTACGATTTCGTCCAGACTTTTGGGTCGTACCCTTTCACTCAGTGGTTTCCAGTTTGTTTCTGAAGTACTCAACTGTTTTCACCAACCCGTCATTAAGCTTAACGTCAGGGTTCCAACCTAGATTTCGGGCTTTATCACACTTTAGAATCGACCGTCGTAAATCACCCGGTCTGGGATCAGAATATGTAGCTTTCTTGCCATAACCTGTGATTTCTTTAAGTTTACTAAAAAGCTCATTAACCGATGTACCATGACCGGTTCCAATATTAACAAGATCGTTTTCCCATTTTTCCATTGCAAGATAGTTTGCTCTGGCTACATCAGAAACATACACGTAATCCCTTACATTTTCTCCATCTCCATAAATTGTTGTATCATCATTTTTCAGCATCCTGTTTGTAAATATTGCAACAACGCCTGCTTCTCCACAGGGATCCTGTCGTGGACCAAAAACATTGGCATATCTTAGCGCAACATATTTTAGATTGTGCTCTTTCAAATAAAAATTAAGATAGTTTTCTATTGAAAATTTGGCGATTCCATAGGGAGAAAAAGGATGGGGTTGTTCATTTTCGGAAGTAGGAACTTCATTCACGTCATCACCATAAATGGCTCCACCCGTGGACGAAAAAATAATCTTTTCAACACCATATTTCACACATAAATCTAAAATATTTAATGAACCCATGATATTAATTCTGGCGTCTTCAATGGGATCTTTAATAGATTGCGAAACGCTAATCTGAGCAGCAAGATGAAAAACATATCTAGGTTTATGCAGACTGAATACTTTCTCCATCATTTCATTGTCAGTTATGTCCTGTTGATAAAACAATGCTCTTGGGTCAAGATTCTCTATCGAACCTGTTGAAAGATTATCTACCACAATTGGTATTTTCTTTTCTTCAATAAGCTTTTCCACTACATGAGAGCCTATAAAACCTGCCCCACCTGTAATTAAAATATTTTCTGCCATCTGCACACCTCATTTCACTTTAACTGTGATAATTTTCCATTATTTAATATTTCATCATACATCTTTCTAACCATTTTAATATCTTCCCATGTAAGATATTTGGGAGAGCCAGGGTCTTTTTTCGGATTTCTCAACAAATAACTGGGATGAAACATTGGAAAAAGTTTAACATCATCCACCCAGTTGCTCAGTTTTCCTCTTTCCTTTGTAATGGTAATTTTCTTTTTATCTGAAAAGAAGGTTAACGCGGTAGATCCCAGTGGAATTATTATTTTCGGTTTAATAACTGCCAGCTGAGCCAGCAAGTATGATGAACAGGTTTCCATTTCTTCCTGCGTTGGGGTCCGGTTGTTTGGTGGTCTACATTTTACAACATTAGTTATATAAACATCTTCCCTTTGTAGATTTACAGACTCCAGTATCTTGGTAAGAAGTTTTCCCGCTCTTCCAACAAAAGGTTTACCTGAAGCGTCCTCGTCTGCCCCTGGTCCCTCACCAACAAAAACAACAGGGGATTCAAGGGAACCTTCTCCAGAAACAACCATATTTCTTTCTTTATAAAGTTCGCATTTCTTACATTCTCTAATTTTCCGCTCAATTGCCATCATTAATTGTTTCTTTTTTGAATATTCTTCCACTTGATCACCTCAAAATACTAAAATTTGAATTCGAAGAAAAACTTGTCATCTATATCGTATCCTATCACAAGGTATCTGTCTTCCAATGCCTTTATGTAATATTTTATACCGACACTCTGAATAAGATCTGAAAATCCTTCTGGTTTCAAGTTCAACCTCAAAATTCCTTCAAGAGCCATGCAGTGAAGATCAAAGTATAAAGGAAGATTATTACTATTTAATTCCTCCCATTTTAAATCCGAAAGAGAAGACCCAATTTCAAGATACTTATTTTGTTCTGTATAGCTAAAGGTAAGGTGCTTCAACAGAATAGATTTGTTAATATTCACAGAATTAAGATTTATTATAATTCCAGGTTCATCAATATGTAGTTCTGCTGAAAAACCATAATTACCAAATACGTTTGTATTTCCCTTGAAAAGTGTTAGCTCGTTAAATGATAATGTATTTATACCTATGGAGAATTTTCGAGACTTTTCTTCACCTGCTTCAGTAGCAGCAGTTGTTGCAAAAAAAGCTTCTGACATAGAAAAACCTTTATATTCAAGATTTTCTAACGAAAGAATCGCGAATGTTCTTTTGACGTCCTTTGAAAGTTCACTACTAAAATAAGCCTTTGGAAAAGGATAATTCTTATCATAGCTTCTAAAAGCAGTCTGAGTATCAAAAATGGCATTTTCTATACTTAAATTACGTATAGTTAGATTCGTAAGCTTAAACTCAAAGCGTTCGGGCCATTTTTTCTTTTTTAGAATGTACGGATAATAGGTACTGAATCCAAATCCATTATCACCTATCGTTATATCAATTGAGAGTTCAAAGTTAAACCGTTCATAAATTTCTTCCTTCGAATAATCCAGTTTCCATTTTGTTTCAAAATTCAAACCCAGTTCAGAGTTTCCCACACTTAATTTTTCAGTGTTGCTCCAGCTACCAAAAGTTTTTTTAGTCCAATTACGAGATGAAGCAGTCTTATGATAAAAGGGTCCAAATTCAACTTCTACTGAAAATTCTGTTGAAGTCGGGTTAAGTGATTCAAGTTGTGAGGTTTGCACATGTTTAAAACCAAAATCTCCAAACTCATAGTCTCCAGAGGTGGAGAGTTCTCCTTTACCAAAAAAGGATAAAAATGTAGCATCAGGAGTGAACAACCTTTCATAGTCAAGCTCAGTTACAAATTCAAGATCTCCCAGCCACCCGGAGTTAAAAATGAAGTATTCTCCTGGGTGTTTAAACTCAAACTCAGACTTATAATATGCAACTTCGGGAGAATAACTGATATGTGTATCAAAATTCTCACCAGGCGAATATCCAAGAATATTATTCATCTTCAAAGCTGGTTTGCTATCAAAAAAACTGTAATTTGCACTTTCATCAATTGTTTTAGAGGCTTCAAAGGTAATACTGTACTCCGGGATTAATGAAGAATCAAAGCTAAAAGATCTTCTTTGCCAGGACAGAATATCAAAGGTCTTGCTAACTGTGTTAACTGAACTAAATAGCCAGTTTCTTGCGTAACCAGCAAAGAACCTCATTTTTGATGAAACCTCAACAAAACTTTTATATGAGAGGCTAAACGGCTCAATCCATATATAACACTCTGTTGAAGTAGCAGGTATATCAGTACTATAATCCAGACCATATCGACCGTTTAATTTCAGTTTAGACTGAAATGCTTCCCAATTGAAGTTGTTTAACGCATTCCCCTTTTTATCGACGGGCATGGTAAGGCTAAGGATGTTTTCTTCTGCATCGAATGAGCTTGTAATATCACCGCTTGTAACGAAATTGCCTGAAGTTAATTCATAGTCATTAAGATCAAAAACAAATTCCTCCATATTTTCAGCCTTCAGCAAGTTTTCAAAGGTATTAGTAGCATTGGATTCAATGTTCATTGATAATTCATTGATTGAAAGACTCGTATTAAAAAAACTTGCCTTTGTCTTATTTATCTTTGCGTTTGTACGAAAAGTAAGGTTTGATTTTTGGAAACTTTCATTCTTAATTTCAAATAATTTGCCCGTGAAAAAACTCAATCTAAATGTGTCAGAACTAAAGGTAGCATTAGGCGACTCATACTTGAAATTCGTTGGTACCTGCAAACTTACTGGGCCAAAAAACCATGGAGATGTCGGTGTTTCACTGAAAGTATCTTCAAAATAGGTTGCTATACCACCTGAAAGCGATAGGTCAATTTTCGAATTCTCAGATGTATTGTACTTGAAAGTAAAATAATCAAATGATTCAACATTTTCAAGCGCCCCGGCAATATCGAAAACATTTTTTGTTTTTCTCTTATCTTTGACGATTTCGTAGCCTAACTCGTATCCAGAAAAAGGTTGCTTCATGGAATCTGAAACTTTATCTCCCGTAGAGGCAAGAGCTGCTATTTCCAGCTGACCTTTTATTTCCGGGAGCAATCTTATGTATCCACCAAACTCACCAGGGAAAAAAGCATTTTCAATTTCAATATATTCAGCAAACAAATCTATATCCCCAAGGGGTGTCTCAAAAAATGTTTTGATTGAAAGGGAATCTTCACCGCTTTTCCAGTAACGTTCCCAAATAAATGCGAGATTGAGCCACTCTACGTTAAGATATCTCAAGGTTAATTTACTTTTCCAATCTTCAAAGGATGTTATCTCAAAAGAAAAGGGACGCCTTTCAGGATCCTCAAGAGAAAAATAATACCAGGGTAAGTAAAATACTGGAACCTTTCCTATTGTCATTACGAGATTTTCAGCAATAATATACTTCCCCTGTTTGACAGTGGCTTCCGTTACATTAAAACGGTAGTGTGGCTCGTCATAATCACAGGTTGTGATATAACCGGATCCTGTACTCAACAGAGGGGAGGCATTCATTGTTGATTCACTGTAATCAGTATAAACAAAGAAATCTATTTCTTGTTTTTCATCTGCTTCATCTACTTTTGGAATAGGTAAGGCCTGTTTTGTATTGACATTAAAGGACTGAATGCATTCTCTGTCAAACTCAAAAACAATCCTTTCAGCATTTATAACACTTTCCTTCGTTGTTAGTACAACATTTCCCCAAAAAGTAGCTGATATTGGTTTATCCCCTTCAATCAGAACTGAGGCATTTGAAGCTTGAATGGTTACATCATATTCACCTTCAGAATATTTAAGTATTACCGGTCCATAAAGTCTTATCTCATTACCTCTGCCCTGAAAAGATTCTGCTGAAATATTAATATCATATGCGAAAGCCTGACTGCCAACAAAAATTATTAGAAGAACCACACCTATTTTAAATATGCTATTCAGTAATTCGCTGAATTTATAAGATATCTTTGTATCAATGAGAAAGTAAATACCCACTCCTATCGCTGTGAAAAAAATATTAGGCAACCAGGGAGCAAGAACGGGATTAATTAATCTCTCTTTACCCATGGCACTTAACCATGCACCTGAACCCTGATAAACCACTACCAATACAAAGGTCAAAATTACTGACCACGCCTTCGTTCTCAAATTCAACATAAGAGATAATGGTACTCCCATCAAAACGATAACCAGTGGTCCCAGCGCGGTGGATAATTTTTCCTGAAGAGCGACCTTAAGAGAAGCTGTTTCAACTCCAATTTTATCATAGGACTTTATCTTATCCCTGAGTTCCTCGCTTGACATCTCTCTTGGAGATTTCGAAGTCCTGATATATTCTTCAATATCCTGTTCGAACTGCAAATCAAATGATTCAAAAGTCATATCTAGTGTGAGAAAGCCCTTACTATCCATCTCATAGATCCGTCCGGTATGCATTACCCATCTATTTTTATCGAAGGTAGCGTTGTCAGCACTTATTACCCTTGTTTTGCCCCTCTCACTCATATCATAAAGTAGAATTTCCTCGAGAGTCCCTGTTTCAGGATCAATGCGTTTTATATAAAGATATCGTCCTTCGCCGTCTTCCATAAAGGCATTTTCCTTGAAGGTCATTTCAGGTCTTTTGTAGACATATTTCGCAAGCGCCTCAGAAGCCTTCCTATTTCCTGCTGGAACAAGATAGTCATTAAACAGATAACTAACAAAACTCATGGCTAATGCAAAGATGACAAAGGGGATTACCAGCTTCCTTAATGTTATTCCATGAGTCTGAAGTGCAATTAGTTCGTTGTCTGCTCTCATACGTGAAAGCACCCAAAAAATACCCAGAAGTACGCCAACAGGAATACCCAGTACTATGAAATAAGGAAGATTATAGTAAATCAGCAAGAAGAGTTTGTCTATGCCCACTTTGTACCTTACTATTATGTCGGAAAGTTGATACAAAAGTTCAATGCTTACGAAGATTAAGAATCCTCCAAGACCTATAAGAAAGGGACTGATTGTTTGTTTTATGATGTATTCTATCAACTTCTTCAATGTTATGCCTCCAGCAATAGCTAATCCTGCACATCAATTTCTATTTCAGCCAGGGTATCCGATTTACAACGATAGTGTTTTCCAGTATCAATAAACGTAGCGCAAGTAATTAGTTTTGTACATAAATCAGCAATATTTTCTAAGCATCTAAAAACAAAAAGTAATGACACAGCCCTTGTCATTACTTGAGGAGAGTTTTCCATAATTTCAATCAGTTCCTTTTCTGCATCTTCGAGAAGTTTATCTACTATATCGTCCTTCTCACAAATCATTTTTCCTTCGGTAAATGATGGTTCTATCAGATTATGAACTGCTCCAGATAAAATATTGTAAACCTCATTGAACATCTTATGTAATTTTTCATACAATCCTATTGGTGGTTTTTTTGATAGTTCGATGGCTTCTTCTGAAATTGCCACACAATTATCGGCAATTTGCTCAAGTGAACTGTTGATTTCCATTGCACTTGCAAGAAACCGCAGATCCTTTCCAATTGGAGTTAAAATACCAAGTAGCTTTACAATTCTCTCTTCAAGTTCAGCAGAAAACGCGTCAATTATGGAATCAGAATAAATCACATCCCTGGCATAGTGCTCATTTCTCTCAAGAAGAGCAACATTTGTTTTACTGTAAAGTTGTTGGATGTAATGCGCCATTTTTACGATGTCCTTCTTCAGTTCATCAATTTTTATCCTGCCTTTATTAGAGATCATTTCTTGATCTCCCTCCAAATGCGAGCTTTTTCTTCATAACGCTGACAAAGTCAAATTCTTTCTCTCTAAGAAGACAAATCATTTTGTTTGAAAGAGTTGTAGTAACACTATCTCCCTTTTCAAGTGTTCCCGTTTCATAGCCATCAATATAGATCCTAACGGGTGCATTTTTATTGTCTTTTACCATTATATGGCCTTTACGATATGGAGCCAGAACAATCGGTCCAACGTAAGGATTATGGGCAGATAATGGAGTTATCTGATAGACATCGCTTTTTGGATCTGTCAACGCTCCACCAGCAGCAAGATTGTAGGCTGTTGATCCCGTGCTTGTGGAGATTACAACTCCGTCTCCAATTATCAGATAAGGAGAATAATCCGCTATTCTTACTTCAAACTCCACCGTTCTGCTCGGAGAACCCCTCTCCAGAACGCAGTCGTTCAGAGCCATAAAAGTTGTTTTTCTCATTTCTATTTTTAATAACTTTCTTTTGTCCTCAATTAACTTTTTTTCTAAGAGAAGTGTTAAAGCTCTATTTAAGTCTTCCAGTTCAAAGGATGCCAGAAATCCAACACTACCTACCTTGAAACTTAGAATGGGGATAGTGCTTTTATAAGCTACGTTTACCGCACTCAGTACCGTTCCATCACCACCAAACGTCATAACAATGTCAATATTATCTAATCCATCAACACAATTCTGATTAAAAACACAGGTTTCGATTTTATGGTTATTAATTTCATTTAAAATCCTTTCCTGTTCTTTATTGTCAATACGACTGTAATTAAAAAAAATGGCAGCTATCAAAAGATCACCTCATCAATTCTGCCAGATCAAAAAGAGTTGTGACAAGAAACTGGTCCAGAAAAATCAGTATGAGGATGGCAATAAGCGGCATAAGATCAATTGGTCCAATTCGCAACTCAGGTAAAATTTTTCTTAGCGGCTTTACCACGAAACTTCCAAGAGCTTCAAAAAACATCCTGAACGAAGAATAACCCCCGGGTAACAACCAGCTCATGACAACAACAAGTATAATTGAGAAAACTTCAAGGTTTATCAATATTTTGAGAATCACAGCTATTGAAAAAATGAAATTTCCCAGAATGAACATCTTCTATTTTTTCCTTTCTTCTAAATCCTTGAACAGATACGAGTTTTTTGACAATTTTATATTCAGAAAATCGTATCCCTTTTCAGTAACCTTTCTTCCTCTGTTTGTTCTTACAAGAAAACCTGATTGAAGAAGATATGGTTCGTACACTTCACTAATAGTTTCGGCTTCAATTCCAACAGAAGCTGCGATTGCTTTGACTCCAGCAGGTCCACCATTAAAATTTGTTATCAGTGTAGCAAGTATTTTTCTATCCATTTCATCAAGACCGTGATCATCTATTTTCATCAATTTCATTGCATTTTTAACTGTTTCTACGCTAATAACGTTACTGCCATCAACAGTGGCCAGATCCCTGACTCTTCTCAACAATCTGTTTGCAATCCTTGGTGTTCCTCTTGAACGCTCCGCAAGTAGTTTTGCGGCGGGTTTTTGCACTTCTATATCCAATAATTCTGAAGAACGTTCTATAATCTGTCTTAATTCCTCTTCTGGATAAAACTCAATCTCAAGCACCATTCCAAACCTGTTTCTTAAAGGTGATCCGATCATTCCTGATCGTGTTGTTGCGCCAACAAGAGTAAACGGATTCAAATCCAGCCTTATGGATCTAGCACTGGGCCCCTTTCCGATCATGATATCAAGCTGGAAATCTTCCATTGCTGAATAAAGTATTTCTTCAACTGACCTGCCCAGTCGGTGTATCTCATCAATAAAAAGTACATCACCATTTTCCAGCCCCGTTAATATTGCAGCAAGATCACCCTGTTTTTCAATAACCGGACCACTGGTTACATAGATTCCTGTGCCAAGTTCATTTGCCAGAACATGTGCCAGTGTTGTCTTTCCAAGACCTGGAGGTCCTGACAACAAAATATGATCAAGTGCTTCTTCTCTAACTTTCGCAGCTTCTATTGCTATTTTCAATCGTTCCTTGACATTTTTCTGCCCAATATATTCGTTGAGAGTCTTGGGTCTAAGACTCTTTACCTCAAACTCATCCCTGGTTTCAGGCGAGAGAAATCGTTCATCTTCCATTACATTCACTCCATCTATGGATGTATCCTGTAAAGTGTTCTGGCAAAGGGTATAGCTTCTCTAACGTGTTCAAGACCGCATATCCATGCAACCACTCTCTCTATACCCATTCCAAAACCACTGTGTGGTACCGAACCAAATTTTCTTAAATCTAAATACCAGTCATAAGACGCAGGATCCAGGCCAAACTCATTTATCCTTTCAATCAAAACATCCTCTTCCCAAATCCTTTCGGAAGCACCGATGATTTCTCCGTAACCTTCCGGCGCAATAAGATCGTTACAGAGAACAACATCTGGATTATCGGGGTCAGGAGGCATATAAAATGCCTTTGCCATTCTTGGATATTTTTCTATTATCACCGGTTTATTAAATTCTTTTGCAATAGCTGTTTCTTCATCAGACCCGAAGTCTCCACCCCATTTTATATCAAAGCCTTTCTTCTGTAATAGCTTTACAGCATCTGTATAGGTTATTCTGGGAAAAGGTTTTTCAACATTTTCTAATGTTTTTGTATCCCTTTTGATTTCCTTTAAATCCTCTTCCGCTCTTTCAAGTGTTTTTTTAACCACAAACTCCACAAGATCTTCTTGCAACATGATGTTGTCTTTATGTTTATAATAAGCTACCTCTGCTTCGTTCATCCAGAACTCAATTAAATGCCTTCTGGTCTTGGATTTTTCCGCTCTGAAGGTAGGCCCAAGATTGTAAACTTTTCCCAAACCCATGCAGGCTGCCTCGAGATAAAGCTGTCCTGTCTGAGCGAGATATGCTTTACCATAATCAAAATAATCAAGTTCAAAACAGTTTCCTGCGCTTTCTCCTATGGAACCTGTAAAAATTGGTGTATCAACAAGCACAAAGTTACGTGAATTATAAAATTCTCTGGTAGCCTTGATTATTTCATTACGTATATGAGACAGATGAAACTGTCGTTTCGTTCGCAACCAGAGGTGACGATTTTCCATGAGAAAATCTATGCCATGATCGGGTTTATTAATAGGGAAGTCTTCACCAGGATTGTGTACAATCTCTACATCATTTACATGTATTTCTACTCCTCCAGGTGCACGACTCTCTTCTTTTACAATTCCTTTAACGATAACACTCGCTTCCATTTTTATATCTTTTGTCTGTTCAAACACATCAGCTGAAACAGAACTTTTTTCAACAATCCCCTGTACAAAACCCGTTCCATCTCTCAAATAAAGAAACTGGATCTTGCCACTTGAACGGAACCGTCTCAACCAGCCTTTGATCTTTACCTCTTCTCCAACATGTTTTTTCAATGATTCAATATAAACCCACAACTCCAACACCTCCGAAAACTCCTGTCACCTAACGATTATAACAAAAAACCCGGGATTGAATATCCCGGGTTTTAAACAAGACTAATCAAAAACTAAAACCAAAAAAATGGTAAAACTATTGCAACAATAGCCAGAATTATTCCGGCTCCGCCAATCCAGGCTGCTGTATTGGCAGCATTTCTGGCTGATTGGACCTCTTCATTTGTGGGTGTATTCTTCCTGACATTTTCAATCTCTTTTTCAAGATTCTCATTATTCTGCGATACTATTGCAGCAAGAGTATTAATACTCTCTGCATTAGCGTTTGTGCTTGATGCAACGTCTGTTAATACTGTTTCCACAGTATCTATTCTACTACTCATTGCAGCTATGGCTGAATCATTAGCATCAACAGATGCTTCAATCTCATCCGTACGTTCCTGGAGATTTGCGACATCGACTACAACATTCTTCATACTACTAAGTTCTCTGTTCACATTCTCCTCAAAAGTCTCCAGAGAAGTTATTCTAGCATTCAGTGAATCTACTGTATCTTTATTTGATGAAACCTCTGTTCTTAGTTCTGTGTAAAGACTTTCAAGTGAGGTCACATTTTCTTCAAGGGCTCCTATTTCAGTAAGACTGTTTTCTACAGCTGCGATCCTTCTCGATAGATCACCAAGATCCTTGTCCACACTGTCTTCAACATTCTGTATTCTGTTAGATAGCGCTACATCAAGGTCATTTACAGTAGTCTTCAATTCATCAACAGTTTCTATTTTTGCATAGAGTTTCAATATGCCGTTGAGATCCGTCACAGAAATCATTTCCTCAAGTGTTGCCGCAAGTTCTTCTTCGGTTATCATTGATTCTGTCAGTTCTGAGAGTTTGTCAGACATTTCTGTTGAATTAATAAGATTGTCAAACTCTTCTTCAATACCGGCTACTCTGTTTTCGATATCTGAATAATTTGTATTCGCTGTATCCTTAAATGACGCAAAATCGTTTTTTAATGTGTTCAGCTCTTTATTTGTTTCTTCCATACTAGCTTTGTAAGATTCAAGTGTGCTACTTATACTCGCTATTGAATCTTCATTAGAGCTAACCTTTGGAAGAATTTTAGAAAGATCTTCAGAAAGAGCGTTTATGTTTGTGTTAGCTGTTTCAATATTCATACTCAAATCAACAACATCTTTAGAAAGTTGTGAATGACTTTCCATAATGTCTTCATCTTTTTGTGAAAGTTCAGTTGTCTTTGTTTCCAGTTTGTCTACTTTCTTTGAAACGATTGAAATGTCTTCACTTGTACTAATAATTAACTTCCTTAATTCTGAAGAAATACCTACCGGAGCGACATCTGCTGGCTCCATTTCTTCTCGAAGTTCTGCAATTTGTTTATCAAGAGTGTTAAATCTCTCAAGAATTGTGGTCATCTGGACATAATTTCCCTGGGTATCTTTCAGTGCTACATCAAATTCCTCGATTTTGTTGGTTAATGATTCTGGAATCTTAACCTCTGTGGGCTCTACATCTACTGGTTCTACTTCACCTTTTTTGGCATAGTTATCTCCTACATAGGTTAAAACCTTGTCAATAAGTACAGCTGCTTGATATCTCGATAGCGGATTGCTTCCTTCAAAATAAAGCTCTCCATCTCTCGGGATACCTGCAAGTATTTCTAACTCACTCAGACGCACAATAGAATCATAAGCCCAATGATTTGAAGCAACATCGGCATAGGTAATTGAAAATCCCATCGATGCCATAACAAGCGTTACAATTAGTATCAAAGAAATTTTTAAAGATTTTTTCATAAGGCCACCTCCCAATTATTGTATTCAAAAAAGATTTTACCATATCTTTTGCCAATACTTCCCTATATTCAATGAATACTCTTATCATGGTAATATTTAACGACAGGAGGTGCTCAAGTTGAAAAAACGTACACATACTTGTGGTGATCTTACAACAAAACATTGCGGTCGGGAGGTTGTCCTGAGTGGCTGGGTAGATAGAATTCGAGATCTTGGCGGGATAAAATTTGTTATGTTAAGAGATAGATATGGGTACACACAGATTGTATTCGATCCCAATGAAAGTGAATCCTACAAAAGAGCCCAAAAGATTGGTGCGGAATACGTCATAAATGTCACAGGTGTTGTTAGAAATAGACCTGAAGATGCTATTAATCCTGATATGAAAACGGGCTATATCGAGGTACTTTCAGAAGATATGGAAATACTTTCAACATCAGAAACACCACCAATCTATGTAAACATTGATGATAACGCCTCTGAAGAAATGAGATTAAAATACCGATATCTTGATCTGAGAAAACCAACACTGCAAAAGAATCTAGCTATTAGACATAAAGCAGCTCAAGCAACGCGAAGTATTCTAAATGATAAAGATTTTTTAGAAATTGAAACCCCTGTGCTTACAAAATCAACTCCTGAAGGGGCCAGAGACTTCCTTGTGCCATCCAGAATTAAACCAGGAAAATTTTATGCCTTACCTCAATCACCACAGTTATTCAAACAATTACTAATGATTAGCGGAGTGGATAGATATTATCAAATAGTTAAGTGTTATAGAGACGAAGACTTCAGGGCAGATAGACAGCCTGAGTTTACTCAGATAGACCTGGAAATGTCATTTGTGGATAGAGATGACATTATTCAGTTAACCGAAGAGATTTTTAATAATATTTTCAAAGTTGTTCTTAAAAAAGATATACAGGTTCCCTTTGACAGAATGACTTACACAGAAGCAATTGAAAAATATGGATCTGACAAACCTGATAGACGTTATGAAATGGAAATCACGGATGTATCAGATTGCTTTTCTAACACGAATTTCAGATTGGTTAAGGATTCTTTAGAAAAGGGAGATAGGGTAAAGGGAATACTCATTAAGAATAAAGCTGACATATTTTCAAGGAAGCGTCTTGACGATTTAACAAGAATCGCAAAAGAAAATGGACTAGGCGGATTGCTGTGGGTAAAGGTTGAAAACGAATTGAAATCACCTGTGGCAAAGCACTGTTCAGAAGAACTGAAAAAGGTAGCTGCAAAACTAACCACAGAAGAAAACGACGTAATTTTGATTGCAGTGGCTGAAAATCTTCTGGCCTCTAAAGCCCTGGGAAAGATCAGGGAAAATATTATTCATGAAGATTGTCAAAAGATAGACGGTTTTGATTTACTCTGGGTTCTTGATTTCCCGATGTTCACATATAATGAAGAATATGAACGTATTGAAGCAGAACATCATCCTTTTACCATGCCATATGTTGAAGATATTGAAAGATTCAAAGATGATCCATTGAAAATTCGCTCTCATGCCTACGACCTTGTAGTAAATGGTTACGAAATTGCCAGTGGAAGTGTAAGGATTCATGATAGTTCACTACAACAAAAGGTATTTGACATAATCGGTATGGAAAAAGAAATTGTAAACGAGCGGTTCGGATTCTTACTGGAGGCATTTAAATATGGACCGCCTCCTCATGCAGGCATAGCTGTTGGATTCGATAGACTTATTATGATTCTATCCGGTTCTAATTCTCTAAGGGATGTGATTGCTTTTCCAAAAACCACAACTGGAAGTGACCTTATGACATTAGCACCATCAACTGTTGATGATGAACAACTCAAACAGCTAAAAATTAAATTATTGAAGAATGACGGTGATGGGAAAGATGAAGATAGCTATTGATGGGCCTGCAGGCTCAGGAAAATCTTGTGTCGCTTCAAAAATAGCAAAGAGACTGGGTTTTGTTTACATAGATACTGGAGCTATGTATCGTTCTCTAGCCTGGAAAGCTTATAAAAATGAAATCAATATTTACAATGAAAAAGAGTTAGATAGGCTAATTAATGAAACAACTTTTTCCTTATTTGAAGGGAAACTTAAAATGGATGGAGAATTCATTAATTCTGAAATCAGAACAGCAGAAATATCAAAAAAATCATCTGAAATCGCTAAATTAGAACCTGTTAGAAATTTCTTAACAACAGAACAGAGAAAAATCGCTAAAAAAATCCCTGTTGTCATGGAAGGCAGGGATATTGGAACTGTGGTCTTACAGGATGCAGAATTCAAATTTTTTTTAAAAGCGTCCAAAGAGGAACGTGCACGAAGAAGGTTAAAACAAATGCAGTCAATGGGGCTTAATGGAAATTATGAACAGATATTGCAAGAAATTATTGACAGAGATAAAAATGATTCTTCCCGCTCACTTGCTCCCTTAAAACCTTCAGAAGACTCCATAAAAATTGATACAACAAGTCTAAGTATAGACCAGGTTGTAGAAACAATATTATTTTTGGTGGTAGATAAGTAATGAAAATTATGGTTAGTAAGGAAATCGGTTTTTGCTATGGTGTAAAAAAGGCTATTAATAAAGTGGAAAAATTATTATCCGAAGGAAAAAAACTCGCAATAGAAGGAGAACTTATCCATAACGATGTAGTCGTTTCCAGTTTAGAAAAAAGAGGTTTGAAAAATTTGGATGAAGTTCCACCAGAGGAAAAAGAAACCTATTATGCTCTTATAAGAACACATGGTGTGTCGCCAGACAATGAAAAACGTATCAGAGATAGTTTTTCCAATGTTGTAGACCTAACCTGCCCAATAGTGTACAATGTATTCAGGCTTGCTGAAAAACTTGAAAAACAAGGAAACTGCGTGATTATTTTTGGTAAGAAAAAACATGCAGAAACAAAAGCCTTAAAAGGAAGACTAAAAAGATACATCATAATCGAACCAAATTGGAATTTTGACACGATTAAGAAAGAAATAACTGAAAAAGACTGCAAAAATTATTCTTTGATCTCGCAAACTACAATGGATCTAAGCCAATTTGAAAGTCTTTCCGAAGAATTAAAAAAAATAAGAGATATTGATGTTCACAATACAATCTGCTCGGTTACAATAAATAGAGAAACAGAAGCAAGATATCTTGCGAAAAAAAGTGATTGTGTTATTGTAGTCGGTGGAGTGAAAAGCTCAAACACTAAAAAACTGGCAGAGTTGGTTCTTAGAAAAGGAACCCCTGCCTATCATGTTAGCAATCCTGACAGTTTACCCCCGCTGGAGAACTGCAATATAGTGGGAGTTATCAGTGGAACATCAACGCCAACCAAACAAATCCAGAGATTACTGGATAATATAAAGAATAAATATAAAGAGGAGGTAATTCAAATGCCTGATGAAAGGCAGAACCACGACGAAAAAATGAGTATGGAAGATGTTATGGAACAAATGGACGATATCTCGTTCAGAAAAGGGACTTTTACAGAAGCTGAAGTTTATTCTACTCAACCCGATGGAATACTTGTACTTCTAAATGGAAAACTTGACGGTTTCGTTAGAGAAGACGAACTGGTCAACCCCATCGATGATTACAAGGTGGGAGACAAAATTAATGTTTCAGTTATGAAAATAAATGAAGATGAAGGACGAACGCTGGCATCAGAAAAACGCGCTTACTATAGGACAGTCATGAAAGAAGTAGAAGAAGCCTATAAAAATGGTGATCCAGTCAAGGGTGAAATTGTTGGTGAAATAAAGAGCGGTTATCTAGTAAGACTAAAAAAGGCTATAAATGCCTTTTTACCTGGATCCCATTCAGGATTAAGAAAAGGTGAGAAATATACCGATGAACCACTTAATTTCAAAATACTAGAATTTAAGAAAAGAAAACGTGGAAGAAATAATATCGTAGTTTCTCTGACAGAGCTTAAAAATGAGAGAATTCAAGAATACTTTTCAAAACTTGAGGCAGGTCAAGTAGTAGAAGGCACCGTTGAAGCAATAAAGAATTTTGGTGCTTTTGTCAAACTCACCGAAGATATTACCGGTTTAATTCCTGCATCTGAAGTCAGCTGGGCATCTGAAAGAATAAACAACGTTGTAAAAAAAAATGATACAGTGAAAGCAAAAATAATAGATATAAATCCAGAGGAACAAAAAGTAACACTGAGTTTAAAGAGAATGACAGAAGATCCATGGGAAAACATCGAAAAAAAATATCCTGTTGATGCTGTCATCAAAGGCGAGGTTAAGTCTATTGTTCCCTTTGGCTTTTTTGTGATGCTCGAACCAGGAGTTGAAGGTCTTGTACATACTTCAGAGGTGTTCTGGGGAAATGTAAAGAAAAGTCTTCACGATGTTGTTTCTGTTGGAGATAGAGTCGAAGTAAAGGTAAAAGAAGTGAATCCTGAAGAACGAACCATAGCTCTTAGTTATCGTGAAGCAGTAGGTGACCCCTGGGAAAATATTGAAAAAAAATATAATGTAAATGACATCGTTGAAGGTAAGATAGTAAAAGTGCTTCCTACGGGCGTAATTATTGAAATCGAAGAATATGTTTCAGGTTTTGTTCCGGTTTCTGAAATTTCATGGAACTTCGTGGATGAAGTTGAGGACGCTGTTTCTGAAGGCGAAAAGAAAAAAGCGATGATCATTTCACTTGATAAAGAAAACAGAAGAATGAGATTGAGCTTAAAAAAGGCAACTGAAGATCCATGGAAAAGAGTAAAGAAAGAGCTTGATGTGGGAGATCATATAAGAGGTAAAGTGGCACGTTTAACTAAATCCGGAGCTATTGTTTTGATTAACGATTACAATGTAGAGGGTTTCCTCCCCGTTTCCCAGGTGTCTACAGAAAGAATCGAGAATATAAAAAATGCAGTTAATATTGGTGAAGGAAAAGATTTCAAGATTATCAGGCTTGTCTATGATCCGGAAAATGACGTCAGAAATATGGTTATTTCAATAAGGCAATATCAAAAAGATAAAGAGCGCCAGGAGGCCAAAGAAACACTTAAAGAAATGAATGATAACAAAAGTGACAGTAAACCCACAACTATTGGTGAAAAAATAAAAGAAAAGTTAGAACAAGAAGGAAAAGATACCGAGTAGTGGCGACTGTACTCATTGTGGGCCGCCCAAATGTTGGCAAATCAACACTTTTTAATAGATTGGTTGGTTACAAAAAAACCATTGTAGATGATGAACCTGGAGTAACAAGGGATTTTGTATTTGGACATGTTGAATGGCAGAAAAAGTCCTTTGAAGTTGTCGATACGTGCGGCCTTTTTGATAATCCAAATGATATTGTTGAAACAAAAATGAAGGAACTCACCCTCAGCATTCTCGATGAGGGTGATTTAATCTTGTTCGTGGTTGATGGAAGGAATGATATAACATCAGCTGATTACAACCTTGCAGAAATTTTGCGTACCAGGAAAGAAAAAGTCCTGCTTGTGGCAAATAAAGTTGAGGTTTTTGAGAGATTCGAAACGGATTCAAAAGCAGAACTTTACAGTCTTGGGCTTGGAGAACCCATTCCGGTCTCTTCTGAACATTCTTTAAATATTGACACGTTGCTAGACACAATCTATGAAAAACTTGAAGAGATGGAATTACCAACAAATATATTATTTGAGGAAGAGGATGTATGGTGTAATATTTCAATTGTTGGTAAACCAAATGTTGGAAAATCTTCTTTGTTTAATACTATTCTGGGAAGCAATAGAAGCCTGGTTACAGAGATACCGGGTACTACCAGGGATACTATAGATCAGCCAATGTACATCGATGAAAAATTATGCAAGTTTATTGATACAGCAGGCATTAGAAAGAAATCAAAGGTAAAAATAAAAAACGTAGAATATTACAGTGTAATGCGTTCTATAAGTTCAATAGAGCGAAGTGATATATCAATCCTCGTTATTGATGCAACAAAGGGAATCAGCAAACAGGATCAGAAGGTTGCTGGCCTTGCAGAAAAAAATGGAAAAGGTACTATTATTGTATTCAATAAAGCCGATTTGATTACAGAAAAAAAGAAAGATTCCCTTATGAATGCAGTGGAAAGAGAACTATACTTTGTCAATTACAGTCCAGTTTTGTTCACTTCCTGTATAAAAGAAACAGGAATAGAAATGCTCATAGATAGTATTTTAGAAGTCACCGAAAATATTGATAGACGAATTCCAACAGGATTACTAAATGAGTTGATAAAACGTTACACATTATCAACCCCTCCTGTTGGTAATAAAAAACGAAAGGCAAAAATTTACTATGCTTCACAAATAGACACAAGACCACCGTTAATATTGCTAAACGTTAATGATCCCGGCCTTTTTTCATCAGCTTATTTAAGAGGTCTTAGAAAAACAATAAGGATGAATTTTCATGATTTTACAGGATCACCAATTTTTATCAAATTGAGGGGAAAACGATGAATTTCTTGTTAATAGCCATAATTGGCTATTTTGCGGGTTCAATTCCATTCAGTTTTATTATCCCCTGGATCATAGGGGTAGATATCAGAAAAATTGGTAGTGGGAATGTTGGAGGGACAAATGTTCTTCGATCCCTCGGTGGCATATGGGGTTCAATTTGTATGGTACTTGACGGTGCCAAAGCTTTTGTACCAATAATGATAGGAATCCATGTTTTTGGCATGAATTTCACACAGGGATTAATGATGGGATTTTTTGCTGCCATTGGTCACAGCTATCCAATTTGGCTTAAATTCAAAGGAGGAAAAGCAGTTGCAGTAACAGTTGGAACTATATCAGCTGTTAAAGCACCCCTAGTGGCTTTGTTTTTTGCCATATGGATACCCCTTGCCATATTAACCAAATACGTTTCACTTTCATCACTTGTTTCACTTGGTACATTAAGTGTAGCATTCTTTATTTTTTCAGGAGTCAACGAGGGGCTGTGGGTTCTTGCATTTTTAGCTTTGTCTGCATACAGACATAGAAATAACATTAAAAGGTTGATCAAGAAAAATGAAAATAAGACAGACCTCATAGAAGCCTTCAAAAAACACCGAGAAAACGGGAAAAAATAAAAAAGTCAGGCTTATGCCTGGCACTTATGAAACAATGAAATTTCACATTTGGATTATCTATGTTCCTTATATACCTTTTCTCTAAGTATATTCCTTTGAATTTGAGCTGATAGGTCTGCTTTGTCCCTTGTATCTTCTGCCAGATCAATTAATTCTTTTGCTCTTTCCAGGTGACGTCTTGCTCTCTCAACATCAATGTCTTCAGGTTTTTCAGCTGCGTCAGCAACGATTGCTACCAATTCTCTATCATTTAGCAAATAACCTCCATGGACCGCAAAATAATAATTTTTACCCTCTGATTTAATGTTTATTTTGTCAACAGCAAGCTGACAAACCATGGGAGCACGAGAAGGCAGAAAAGCTATGCTTCCTTCCACTGTTTTGAAACTTAGAAGTTCAGCAGTTCCCTCCCATTCGATGCCATATGGAGTTACTAGCTTAATGTTAAGAGACACAATTAATCACCTTCGTTCATTTTCTCCGCTTTTTCTCTCACTTCTTCAATTGTTCCAGCCATCATAAATGCTTGTTCAGGCAAATCATCATGCTCACCTTCCAAGATCTCTTTGAATCCTTTTACTGTTTCCTTTATAGATACATATTTTCCTTTAATGTTACTGAATTTTTCTGCGACAAAAAATGGCTGAGTTAAGAATCTCTGTATTTTTCTGGCTCGTTTCACGGTAATCTTATCTTCTTCTGTAAGCTCTTCCATACCGAGGATAGCAATAATATCCTGAAGGTCTTTATATCTTTGAAGTACACCCTGTACATTTCTTGCAACATTATAATGTTCATTTCCAACTACATCGGGACTTAGATTCTTTGATGCAGAGTCAAGTGAATCAACAGCTGGATACAATCCCTGTTCTGCAATAGAACGAGAAAGATTTACTGTTGCATCAAGATGATTGAATGTCGTTGCAGGTGCAGGATCTGTAAAATCATCAGCAGGAACATAAATAGCCTGTACAGAGGTAATTGAACCTTTTTTGGTAGTGGTTATCCGCTCCTGTAGTTGCCCCATTTCTGAAGCAAGCGTTGGCTGATAACCGACAGCTGACGGCATTCTACCAAGCAAAGCTGAAACTTCAGAACCAGCCTGAACAAATCTATATATATTGTCAATAAAAACAAGTACATCTCTCTCCTTCACATCTCTAAAGTATTCAGCCATTGTAATTGCTGAAAGGCCAACTCTAAATCTCGCTCCGGGTGGTTCATTCATCTGTCCAAAAACCAGAGCTGTTTTATCAAGAACCCCTGCTTCTTGCATATCTAGCCAGAGATCGTTTCCCTCTCTTGTTCTTTCGCCAATCCCAGCAAATATAGATAAACCTTTATGTTCGATGGCAACATTTCTTATTAACTCCATGACAAGTACAGTCTTGCCGACACCGGCACCTCCAAAAAATCCAATCTTACCACCCTTGTTAAAAGGTGTAAGTAGATCAATCACTTTGATTCCCGTTTCAAGGATTTCTAACTCTGTTTCCTGATCGGTTATCGTAGGGGAGTCTTTATGTATCTGCCATCGCTCCTTTGCCTTTATCTCACCTTTTTCATCTATTGGTTCCCCCAAAAGATTGAACATTCTTCCCAACACATCTTCACCAACAGGTACAGCAATCTGCCTCTGAGTATCAACAACTTCCTGACCTCTAACAAGTCCATCCGTTGAATCAAGCGCAATTGCTCGAACAACATTATCTCCAAGTACCTGCGCAACTTCCATTACAATGTTTTTTCCAAGTGATTCATTGTAGACTTCAAGTGCATTCAATATATCAGGAAGCACACCTTCTTCAAAATCCACATCAACTATGGGTCCTATTACAGTAAGTAATTTTCCTTTATTTGCATTTTCATTATTTTTGGACATATTTACACCTCCGAACGCTATCCTTCAAGAGCTTCTGCACCGTTTACTATCTCAATAATTTCTCTTGTTATTGTTGACTGTCTTACTTTGTTCTTTTCAAGAGTGAGTTTTTCAATTAAATCCTCAGCATTGTCTGTTGCGTTTTTCATCGCGTTTTGTCTCGAATACAGTTCACCCAGCTTGGTTTCATAGGCAGTACTGAGAAGAGCTGAAATGCCCCATGCATTCAATAAATCATCATAAATTTCCTCAGGAGATGGTTCAAAATCGAAATTTTCTTTTATTTCGTCTTCGGTATCCAGAGGAAATATTGTTTTAACATCAGGAAGCTGAACAAGAATGTTCTTGAGTTTTGCATATATTACCCTCAATGAATATGCATTCACTTCCTTCAATTTTTCGTACGCTTCATCCCAAATAACTGCAACTTCATCAAGGTCAGGTGTATCATAATATCTAGAAAAAGCTCTGCTGAATGCTTTATGCTTTGAAAAGGTTTTCTCAGCTTTTATTCCAACAGTTATTATACCTTTAATATCGTTTTTATAAACATATTTATGAGCATATCGTATAATTTCACTGTTGAAAGCACCACACAATCCCATATCTGCGGTAATAATTATTATTACTTCACCTTCACCTTCATTTGTAGGTGGATATTCGAGACTATTATGAACAACCTTAAGTGTATTAAAGATTCTTTTTTCATACTCTTTTATAGGAGTTAATCCTCTTTCAACTTTCTTCAACTTCGCGGTCGCAACCATTTGCATGGCTTTAGTAATTTGCATCGTTGATTCGGTAGATTCAATTCTCTTTTTTATCGCTCTTAATTTACCTTTACTCATGGAATCAACCTCTAGACTTTACCAGATTTTTCACTTTATTTATCGCCTCATCCAGCTTTTCTTCAATAAAGTCGGAAATCACTTTATCTTTTCTTATTTTCTCCAGTACTTCCTGATATTCATCTCTCAATGTTTGAAGAAGATTTTTCTCAAAATTTCTTATTTCACCTGTCTCAATATCGTCAAGGTAGCCCTTTGTTCCTGCATAAAGCACCACAATTTGCTCTTCGACAGGCATTGGAGAATATTGATCCTGCTTCAAAAGCTCTGTAAGTTTCTCACCTCTGGTTAATTGCTGCTGAGTGGCTTTGTCCAGCTCGGTAGAAAACTGAGCAAAAGATTGTAATTCACGATATTGCGCAAGATCAATTCTCAAATTCCCCGCTATGCTTTTCATGACTTTTATCTGAGCAGAACCACCTACTCTGGAAATTGAAAGTCCAACATTTATAGCAGGCCGATTTCCTGCATAAAATAGATTTGGATCGAGATATATCTGACCATCTGTTATAGATATAACATTTGTTGGTATATAAGCACTAACATCGTTTGCCAGAGTTTCAATTATAGGTAATGCAGTCATAGAACCTCCACCGTGTTCTTCATTTAACCTTGCAGCTCTTTCAAGCAACCGTGAATGTAGATAGAATACATCACCAGGATATGCTTCACGTCCGGGAGGTCTTCTTAACAAAAGCGAGAGTTCACGATATGCTTCCGCATGTTTTGACAAATCATCAAATATTACAAGGGCATCTTCACCCTTATACATAAAATACTCTCCTATTGCTGCACCTGCATAAGGTGCAAGATATGATAATGTTGCAGGCCCGCTTGAAGTTGCAGCAACAACTGTAGTATATTCCATGGCACCCGTTTCACGTAATTTGTCTACGGTGTGTGCCAGCGCTGCTGTTTTCTGCCTTATCGCAACATAAACACAGTGTACCCCCTGCCCTTTCTGATTTATGATTGCATCTACTGCTATTGCCGACTTTCCAGTTTGTCTATCACCAATAATTAATTCTCTCTGACCTCTTCCAATTGGCACTATTGCGTCTATCGCTTTCAATCCCGTTTGAAGCGGAGTATCAACAGGCTTTCTTTTTATAACTCCGGGAGCCTTAACTTCAACCGGTCTGTACTGATCTGTTTCAATTTCTCCTTTTCCATCAATTGGCATACCTAGAGGATTGACCACTCTTCCAAGCAGTTCATCGCCAACCGGTACCTGAATTATCCGCCCCGTTCTTCTTACGAGCTCTCCTTCTTTTATATCTCTATAATCACCCAGAATAACAATCCCAACATTATCCTCTTCAAGGTTCAACGTAAGTCCAAAAACACCGTTCTCAAATCGAACAAGTTCATTAGCCATAACGTTTTTGAGTCCGTAGGCTCTGGCTATTCCATCTCCAACTTGAATTACCTTACCAGCCTCAAAATAATCTATTTCTCTGTCTGCTTCACTTAATTGTGATTTTAGAATTTTTGTAATCTCAGAAGGATCAATTTTCACTGGACCACCTCCATATTGCTTTGCTAGGCCTTAGTGGTGAATGATTTTTTAAATCGCGCAAGCCTGCCCCTTATGGTCATATCAATCACTCTATCACTAAACTCAATAATCATACCAGCTACAAGTTCTCTATCAATAAAAATGGAAAGAATTGATTCTCTTCCCGTTTCTGCTTTTACAAGTGTCTCTATTTCTTTCTTTTCAGTGTCAGTTAATTTAAGTGCTGTCCTGACTTTTACTTCTATTTTCGAAATGGATTCGTGCATTACTTGTTTAAATGCCATTTCAATTTCAGGTAAATAATCTAGTCTTCGTCTATCAACAACTAACTTCAAGAAATTTGCAAAAACTTCGGGAACATCATCAAAAACCTTGAGAAACATTTGTAAAACTTTTCTCTTTGTTAATGTAGGATCTATTAATATTTCTCTGATTTCCTTGTTATTGATCATTCTTGAAGCTCTGCTAAGGCATTCGCAAGTCTTTTCCAGTTCATTTTCCTCTATTCCTAAAAACAAAGCCTTCGCGTAACGATATGATAGAGAAGGGATATGTTTCATTTTTCCTTATTCTCCATAGAATTTAGCATCCTTTGAGTGTACTGTCTTTTGAGTTTCTCATCCATTTCCCGACCCAGAAATCGCGCAACCAGATTAACAGCCATTTCAACAGCTGATGTTTGAACATCTTGAATAGCCTTTTTCTTCTGGTTATTTATGTCTTCCTGTGCAGCATGTTTAATTCTTGCGCTTTCCTCTTTAGCTTTATCTTTCGCCTGCTGAATAATTTGTTCAGACCGTCTTTCCGCATTTGTTATCATTTCGTTTGCCTGTTCTCTAGTTTTCTGTAATTCTTCTTCGTATTTACTCTTGTACTCTTCAGCTTCTTTGCGCAATTTTTCTGCGTCTGAAAACTTTGCATTAACTTCTTCGCGTCTCTTTTTTACGATTTCGAAAAAACGATCGTACAATAGTTTCTTCAAAACCCACATTAACAACAAGAAATTCAATAACTGAATTACAGAGGTAAGGTTAAGTTCTATCAAGTGATTTACCCCCTTCTATTTATGTTTCAAAATATCTTATGCAACAAGCAATATCATAAATGCAATAACTAAGGAGTACAAACCTGTTGATTCTGTTACTGCCATTGCCAGTAACATTCTTGTGGTCAATGTACCCATCATTTCGGGTTGTCTTGACATAGCCTCCATAGCACTTGCACCAACATGGCCTTCTCCTAAACCAGGCCCGATAGCTCCTATTCCCATTGCCAATCCAGCACCGATAAATTTACCAAGCTGCACTAAAGCTTCTGCTAATTCCATTCTCACTACCTCCTTAATTCTTGCAATTTATTCTATTACAGAACCAATATAAGCTATCGCCAATACTGCGAAAACTAGTGCCTGTATAGCACCAATAAATATTCCAAAAAATCCCCATAAAAATGTGGGCAAAAGAAAATACTTAACAAGATAACTTATTATTATTGCAAGTATTCCCCCACCCATTACATTACCAAACAACCTTAAAGAATGAGATATAGGCTTCGCAACTTCACTTATTAAATTAATGGGGAACATAATTGGATTTGGCTCAAAAAATGTTTTTAACCATGTGAGAAACCCTTTTGCCTTTATCGCAAATGCGTGACTGATTATAAGAACGAACACAGCCAATGTAGCATTTGTATTTAAGTCTGATGTTGGCGAATACCATGAACTTTGAAATAAAGTAAATTTTACGCCATTTTCTGTTGGTACCGTGTCAATTCCAGGTATAGCGCCAAGTAAATTGGACAAAATAATAAACAAAAATAAAGTCGTAGCTATATAAAATGTCGGTTTCACAAATTCCTTTTTCGGTATGGTATCTTTTGTCAATTCATAAAAATACTCAAGGAGCATTTCAATCAAAGACTGTTTCTTACCGGGAATTCTTTCAAATTTCTTTATACTCAAAGCAAATATTATCAAAATTGCCATTAATGCCCAGCTAACAAACAGTGTCATAGGGTTCACTCTGCTGAATAACCCACTTCCAAAAGGTAGTTGAACGATCCAGCGTTGTCCCAGTCCTTCGAGATCAAAGGTGTGGTCAGTAATCTGCATAACAATAAATGTAATTATATAACCTGAGCCAAGACATCCAAGGAAAATCTTGTCACCTTTAGTTAGACTAACCTTCACTTAACCACCTCCCAAATAAAAGAAGGGACAGCTTCAAATTCAGCAGCCCTACCGCTGAACCAATAAAAAAATAAGTACCATAACCAATGGCGCTCAGAAAACACACTATGTATAAACTATAACGCAAAAGATAATCTCTCCACAAAACCTTTTGAGTTCTCGCTATTTTTTCAACTGTCAACGAAAGCAGCCAAAAGCTGGTAATACCAAATGCAGTTCCATAAAAAACACCCAGAGAAATTTTAGTATTAAAAAAAAGAATTATTGCTGCTTCAATCGATGCCAGAATTATCATTACTATTGTCTCTTTTATGCTTATTCTTGTCGATTTTCTCACTTTTTTCAGCTTCTTTCAACAGATACAGTATACCCTGATATAATCCTGAAAACACTCCCAGCATCAAGAAGATTATTAACCACATTTTGCCCAGTGGGGCATACTTATATAGTAAATATCCAAATAATCCACCAACTATGACATTAGATATAACAATAATTCCGAACTGAAATACCATGTTCAAAGATCCAAAACTTTTTGGATCGAAAAGTTTACTCAATTTCCCACTTCCAGTTTAACTCCAGTAATTGTCAACCTTGATGTCCACTTCCAGAGGGATATCAAGGTTTGCAGCTCCTTTCATCCCCTGCTTAAGTATTTTAGACATTGTGTCAACTTCATCTTCAGGTACTTCATAAACAAGTTCGTCGTGAACCTGCAAAATAGGTATGCTTTTTAATTGCTTGTCATTTTTCATTTTGTAAACTTTAATCATGGCAAGCTTCATGATGTCAGCTGCTGTACCCTGAATTGGTGCATTTATAGCAATTCTTTCGCCTTCCTGAATTCTTGTTTTGTTTGTTGTTCTAAAATGTGGTATATCTCTTCTCCTACCAAAATAAGACTTGACATATCCATCACTTTTTGCCTTCTTTATGGTGTTATGGATAAATTCCCTGACATTTGGATAGGCTGAGAAGTAATTTGAAATCATATTTCCAGCCTCTTTCGTAGAAACATTGAGTCTGCTTGCCAGTCCGTAGGGAGAAATTCCGTAAATTATGGCAAAGTTAACCATCTTTCCAACCTTTCTCATTTCATCAGTTACTGAGTTAGGCATTGTTCCATAAAGTCTCGAAGCAGTCAGTGAATGAACATCTCGGTTTTCGTTAAATGCTCTAATAAGATCTTCATCTTTGCTGAAATGAGTCAATATTCTCAACTCTATTTGAGAATAGTCTGCACTGATTATCTTCCAGCCTTTTTGTTGTGGTACGATGCATTCTCTAATCTCCTTGCCTTCTGTATCCTTTATTGGTAAATTTTGCATATTGGGATTGGAACTTGACAGTCTTCCTGTGCCCGTTCCGGTTTGATTATATGTCGTGTGAATTCTACCAGTTCTGGGGTTTACTAATTTTGGAAGTGTATCAATGTAGGTTGACTTTAGTTTTTGAAATTTCCGGTAATCAAGTAATTTCTGAGCAATTGGATGTTCTTTTACCAGGCTGTCGAGTACACCAGCACTTGTCGAGTAATTACCAGAACTAGTCCTTTTGGGTGGAGTAAGTCCTAATTTTTCAAACAATATGTGACCTACCTGGTTTGGTGAATTAGGATTGAAATGTTCTCCCGCAAGTTCAAAAAGATCTTTTCTGATTTCCTTCAGTATTTTTTCGTATTTTTTCGAAAGTTCATTTAACCTGTCTATATCCATGTACACACCGCTCATCTCTAACTCCGTTAATACAGGAACTAAAGGCATTTCTATCTCATGTAGAACTTTTTCCAGTTCGTTTTCATATATTTTCTTTGAAAGCTTTTTGTACAATCTTAAGGTTATCTCTGAATCTTCAATAGAATATTTTGCAGCTTCATCTATAGATACCCTCGAAAAATCGTTACCAACTTGATTCTTTGCCATTAAATCTTTAAATGAAACCATTTTGTATCCAAGATATTTTAGAGATAGATCATCAAGGTTAAATCTCTTCTGATCAGGGTTCAAAAGGTACGCAGCAATCATTGTATCAAAATATGGTTTATCAAGAATTATATCGTGTGCATATAATACTTCATAATCATACTTTAAATTTTGTCCGATTAATTTCACGCCTGATTTTGAAAAAAGCTTCTTTAATTTGTCCAAAAAATCTCTCTCATCGGGTTGCCAATGAGTTGTATTATGATTCAAAGGAACATAATATCCTTGTCCCTCTTCAAGCGAAAATGAAATTCCAGCAATTTTTGCTTCAGTTGGATCAAGAGAATCTGTTTCTATGTCAAAAGAAATTAAAGAAGATTTGTCCAGTGTTTTTAATATCCTTTCTTCATTTTCCTTTGAAAATATTATGATTTGTGCATTTTCATCATTTTTCTCATCTTTTTCCGAAGAAAACAGATCAAATTCTTTTATCAATGATGAGAATTCAAGCTTTAAGAAAAGTTCTCTTAGCTTGTCTTCGTTTATTCCTTTATAAGAAATATCGTCAAGTTCAACATCAAGGTCAGCGTCTTCAACTAGTTTCACAAGTTCAAATGACTTTTTGAAAGCGTCTTCTCCGTCAATCAGTTTCTTGCGAAGAGAAGGACTTAACTGTCTTATGTTTTCATAAATATTTTCCACCGTACCGTATTTTTTAAGAAGTCTTTCAGCTGTTTTCTTACCAATTCCACGTATACCAGGGATGTTATCACTTGAATCTCCCATCATGGAAAGAAATTCATGTATTTTTTTAGGAGAAACTCCATACTTTTGTTCCACTTTTTTCTCATCATATTTTTCAAGATCAGTAAGACCTGTTACAAAACGCATAACTTTTATTCTGTCATCTACTAGCTGGAGAATATCTTTATCTCCTGTAACGATAACTATTTCATCGAATACATCATAAAAACGTCTTGCCAGAGTAGCTATGATGTCATCTGCTTCAAGACCTGCTTCCCAGAGAAACTTTATACCAAATCCGGTGACCAGATCAGGTATGTACTTTATCTGTGTAACCAAAGCATCGGGCATTTCGGGTCTTGTGGCTTTGTAGTCCTCAAACATTTCATGACGATGTGTTTTTTCTTTTCTGTCAAAAGCGAATACAGCAGAATCTTTATCAGTAAGTGTTTCTTTTATGAACTTCGCAAGCATTCTTGATGTTCCGAAAACTGCATTTGTCGGTTCTCCTGTTGAATTGGTTAAGGAAACATCAATTGCATAATATGCACGATAAAAAATCGCTGTCCCGTCAAACAAGAAAAGCCTTTTATTACCCATCTTCATTTCCTTCTTTTTCTTGCAATTTTTCAAGGGCACTGACTGCATTACGCAGATGTGGAATTACTATTGAACCACCTACTACAAGTGCCACCTTGAATGCTTCCATAAACCCATCAAAGGATGTATTTAGTCTTCTACACTGGATAATGTGATAGGTTACGCAATCATCACATCGTAAAACCATGGAAGAAACCAGTCCCAGCAATTCCTTGGTTTTCCTATCAAGTGAGCCATCTTTGTATACTGCAGAATCAAGAGCAAAAAATCTTTTTGTATCTACATTACCGTATTTATGTATCTTTTCATTAAGTATCTTTCTAAAAGTCTCAAACTCTTCTGTTCTATTCATTACAAGCCTCACATTTCAATTCCAAATAACTCCATACCATTATCACACAATTTTTTAGAACATTCCGTAACATCTATGTCTTTTATATCAGCAATCTTTTTTATCACATACTCAACGTAAGCTGGTTGATTTCTTTTGCCTCTATATGGTTGAGGTGGCAAAAAGGGACAATCAGTTTCAGGAAGCAAAAAATTGATATCCGTAACTTTTACCGCTTCTCTCAACTCATTGTTCTTTTTGTATGTAACGGGCCCGCCTATACCAATTTTGAAGCCCATACTTACAATCTTCTCAGCTGCATATTTGTTTCCTGAAAATGCGTGAATGACACCTGTTACACTACCAGCAAAACTTTCTAAAATCTCGAGAGCATCATCATGGGCATCTCTCACATGAACAATAACAGGGAGCTTCTTTTCCATAGCAAACTCAAGTTGTTCAGCAAACATGATCCTCTGGGTTCTACGAGGTGAGATGTCTCTATAGTAATCCAGTCCAATTTCTCCAACAGCAACTACTTTTTTGTGTTTGCTGAGTTCTTCAAGCTTTTCCCTGTAATTATTGCCTGCTGATGCAACATCGTGGGGATGAACACCAATTGCAGAATAAACCTTAATGTTTTTATCTGCTAGATCATTTGCTTTTGCTGAAGCGTCTATGTTTATACCTACTTCTATTACAAATTCAAATCTATCATCAATACCTTTAAGTATTTCTTCTCTATCTTTATCAAATTGAGGAAAATTGATATGTGAATGTGTATCACAAATTCTTATGTCAGGCGTTTGCTTTAATGTAGAGTATGTCTCCGTCATGAATAATCTCATCCTTCCCTGATAATTTTACCAGTCCTTCTTTTTTTGCTTCAGCCATATTACCGGCCTTGACGAAATCTTCAAAATTAATTATTTCTGCCTTTATAAAATGCTTTGCTAGATCAGTATGTATTTTGGATGCTGCTTCAATCGCAGTTGCCCCTTTGTGAATAGTCCATGCCCTTACTTCGCTTTCCGATGCAGTAAAAAAAGATATCAATCCAACAAAGTCATAAACAACTTTTGAAAATCTTTTTAAACTGTTTTCATCGATTCCAAGATCTTCCATAAATAAGTCTCTTTCTTCACTATCAAGTTCCTTTAACTCCTGCTCAATCTTACCTGAAAATTCCGTATAAGCAAAATTGTAGCTCTCACACATTCGAACAATCTCGCTTTTACACTCATAGTCATCATTTTTTAACTGATTCTCGTCAAGATTAATTGCAAAGACTATCGGTTTGGCTGTAAAAAGTGATAGAGAACGTACAATCTTCTTTTCATGTTCACCCAGATTAAGTTGATGTACAAATTTCTCATCAGCCAGCTGTCTGTCTATCTCAGTAAGTATCGCTTCTTCCTGCACTTCTTCTTTACTTATACCTTTCTTGTTTTTGTCTTCTGCCAGTCTTTTTAATCTTGTTTCAACAATATCCATGTCTCTTAATATAAACTCTGATTGAACTGCATTCATTTGTTTAACTGAATTGTCAAGATTTTCAGGCCATGGTACAGCCGGATTATTGAAAGCTCTTATAACAGCCACTATGGAATCAACATTTTGAATTTCCTGGAATATTCTGTTCTTTTCCTTTCTGTTAATTGAAAGATCGTAACCTGGAATATCAGTAAAATTTAGTGTAGCATATGTAGTTTTACCGGGATCATAAATATCCGATAACCTTTTCAATCTTCCATCAAATATTTCTGCCACACCATGAATAGCTTCATTATGGTGTGCCTTACTTGTGTCCTTATCTGTCAACAATCTAAAAAGTGTGGTTTTTCCTGAAAGTGTAAGTCCAAAAATACCTATATCCATCTATATTCCTCCACTTTTTTACTACTTCAAATATATATTAACAGATACCATATAGATTTGATTTATAATCTGTGAAATATAAAGCAATGAGTTTAGCAATAAGCCGGATTCTGTTTAAATGGTCATCCATCTGGGATATATGTCACCATATACCTCAAGCATCCTACCCGAGGGGGTTTGGCGGGCGACCTCAGACCCCTCTGCTTGGACTTGCTCCGGATGGGGGTTGCCAAGCATCTGAATCGCTTCAGATCTGGTGAGCTCTTACCTCACCTTCCCACCCTTGCTGGTCATGCAACCAGCGGTTTTCTTTTCTATGGCCCTTACCAAAGATCACTCTTTCCGGGTGTTACCCGGCATCCTGCCCTGGGAGTCCGGACTTTCCTCGGATTCACCGCGACCATACGCCAAACTCATTGCTCAATACTAACGATTAAGATAATTAAATTTCTTCCCCTGAAAACTTTTTTTCTCTTTCATTTTACTGTGAATTTTGTTGAGGATCTCTATCTTAGAAAGACCCCAGTTACCAAATAAGGTTCCTTCTCTGGGTGGGTCTGAAGCCAATCTATGAATGACTATTTCTGGTGAAAGATATTCCAAAAATATTATAACCTTTTCTATGTATTCTTCAAGAGTACAAACACTAACTCGGCTGTTTTTGAACATGTTTCCTAAAGGTGTGTTTTCAACAATGTACAGAGAATGAATTTTTACACCATCAACATTCAGAGAGGATAAAAGTTTTGATGTTTCAATAACATCTTCGACACTGTCCCAGGGAAGGTTGACAATAACGTGAGCGATGACTTCAAGTTTATGATTCTTCGCACGAATCACGGCATCAATAAAATCATTTACTTCATGCCTTCTATTCAACATTTTCAATGTTGTTTTGTTGGATGTCTGAAGTCCAAATTCAATCATTACATCGAGTCTCTTTTTATAAAATTCCAGTAAATCTAGCACATCTTCAGGAGCAAGATCAGGGCGGGTTGAAACATCAAGAATAATAATATCATCATCAAGAGCGCTTGAATAAAGACTTTCCAGTCTATTAATAGGAGCATATGTATTTGACATTGCCTGGAAATAAGCAATGAATTTATTAATACCTCTTTTTTTTAGCGTAGCTTTTCTTTCTTCAACCTGTTCCTTTATATTTTTCTCACTATCAATTGAAAAACCGCTTCCGGTCGAATCACAATATATGCAACCACGTGTTCCCTTTGTTCCATCTCTATTAGGACATGTGAATCCTGCATCTATGGGTATTCTATAAACTAGCTCACCGTATCTTTTCTTAAGATAACTTTTTAAATCATTATAAGGTTTCTTAAATTTCAAGAGATCTCTCTAACTCCTTTGAAAAGCTCTTAAAACTGTCTATTGCACTTTTAACTGTTTGTTTTTCCCCTCTAAAAATGTAAATCCATTTTCCCTGGTACCAGGTTTCAGTATAAGTATCATCGCCATCAGACACCTTTCCATAAACGTAGGGTAATGTCCCAATGAATGTCTTAAACTCTCCTAATGTATTACCTGCCCATTTATACCAGAACTTTAAGGCTTCCGTTGATTTTTCAAACTTCAGTATGAACATCTCAAGTGTTTCTGTGCCCTTTGCAAAACGTGATTCAAGAACGCTCGCATTGTTAACTGCATATTCATCTATTACCACCCCGTCCATTTCAACCCTGACGGAAACAACCATATAATCACTAAAAGTAAAACCAGCAAAATTACCAGGTGATAGTTTTCTAGAACCGGAACAACTAGATATTAACAGTACAGTCATTAATAAAGCGATGACAAAAAACCTTTTCATCCAGCACCTCCAACATCACTAAATGTAGTGCTTTGATAACTTTTCCAGTTCAAAAAGTAGCGTTTCTTTATCTGTAAACAATTTTATCGAATCCACATCTGAATCCATTAGCCTTTTCATATATTCTCTATATTTTAAACCATTTCGAGGATCTTCAATATCAGGGTTAATTTCTGTTAATGATATCAGAAAAAACAGCCGATTTTGAATATCATAATGTGGTATTGTTAGATCATCCTTTTTGATAACCTGTCCAGCAAATAATAGTATATCAATATCTATTTTTCTGGGACCCCATTTTATGGTTCTTTTTCTGCCAAGCTCATTTTCAATACCTTGCGTTATCTTTAATAAATCATGGGGATTTTTTCCAAATAAAAAGCTTCCAGCACAATTTAAGAAAATTGGTTGTTCTGTATATCCATAAGGTATCGTTTCATAAAGGCTGGAAATTTTATGTAATATTAGTCCCTTCTGCAATAATTTATCGATAGCAGTTAGTATTATTTTCTTCCTATCGCCAAGATTACTTCCAAATGCCAAATACACTTCATTCATTTAGTAAATGCTCCTTAACCTTCCAGGCTTCATTTTTTAGCGCATCTATCTGGTTAACACTCAACCCCTTATCCCACCAGTATGGAAGAATTGAATTGTTCAATAAAAGAGGATCCACGTTCCTTGGTAATTTTCCGTCATTTATTAATTCTTCCCATTGTGGTGTTTTTGGTATTGGAGTAAATTCGTTGACATTTGGTACAATTCCAAGTTCGTCGCATTTTTTTATAGCCTTTATTGTATCTTCCATTGATTGTCCAGGTAGGTTGGCAATAATATAGGCACTAACCTCTTTTGAAGTAAATCCTGCATCTTTAAGATTAAAAACTGCTTTTTCAAGATCTATGTTCGAAACCTTACCTCCCGTCTTTTCCTGTAAGTCAGCATTATAAGTTTCATAACCAAGCTTTATCGTTTTGAAGTTTGCTTCTTTCATCAAGTTTGCAAGTTCTTTGTCTATAAATCTGGCATGTACTCCATTTGGTAAATGAAATTGAATTTTCTTTCTTTTTTTCAAATACATTTTGAGAAAATGTTTAAAACGGTCTCCAATAAGCAAGGCATCATCGAAGAAAACAATGTTTTTAGTACCATCACTCACAAATTGTTCTACAATATCCAGTGTCTTTTCTGCACTATGAAAAGTGAAGTCTTTCCAGAGTCTCCAGCTGGCACAGTAACTACATCTAAAAGGACATCCAACACTGGTAATCAAAACCTTGTAAGGAATTTTTTTGTAATGGCTGTAATCAGGAATCAGACTTTCTATCCAGTTCTTATTCAAATCGTGTAAGTCAATTTCTATATCAACATAATCAAGAGCCTTACTCAGTGGAAACATACCTGTTCCCGGCGAAACAAAATCGGCTCCTGAATTGTTTCTAGCATGATCAACTAGAAGTGTTGAATAAACCCCACCAAGTAATACCGGTTTCTCATGAAGCTCTTCTTTTATAACCCTTATGGTGTCTGAAACGCCATAATGCCAGTATGTCATCATTGATGTAACAAATACTGCATCAACATCTTTATGAACACTCAATTTTTTTCTGAACAATTTTTCAGGCATACCATATCTTTTAAAATAGCGGGGAATTGATTTCATACTGTTTGGTTTTTTGATGGATTCATTGTAAAAACTGCCTGTTCCGTAATATTTGTCTTTTACCGGTTTTTTCAAAAATCTAATTAGTTCTTCATCATGACGATCCAGTAAATCTATTAGTCTGGGCTCTATACCAAACTTTTTAAGCACAGAAGATATATAAAGCAAACTGACTGGTTTTAGCCAAAAATCGTAAGCTGAAACATCTTCAATCCAGGGATTAACCAGTAGTATTTTTTTCAATGTTCTTCACTCTTTCTCCGTAAAGAGCTATTCCTTTTAAAGTTAGATCTTTATCTACAAAATCAAACAATTTTCTCTTATTCAGAATATCTGCAAATCCTCCAGAACCTATTACTTTATACACAACCCCACGTTCCTTCTTAATTTCATTAATTATTCCAGAAATAGCAAAATAATTTGCATTCACAATGCCAATTCTAATATTGTCAGCTGTATCCCTTCCTATCTGCGACTCAACATAATGTAAATCAACCTGGGGTAACTTCGAAGTACCTGTAAAAAGTGATTTCATTGACATTCTAAGCCCTGGGAGAATTGCTCCACCCAAAAAAACACCATTTTCCACTACATCTATTGTTGTAGCTGTTCCCAGATCTACTACAATAGAGTTCTTATCATAAATATCTACAGCTGCAATTGTGTTTGCAATTCTATCTGCACCAATCTGCTCTACTGATTTTGCATGACAGTAAAATCCCGCACTTTCATCAGGAGCAACCATTATAGGATCTAGATTAAGGTATTTTTTTCCAAAAACATTGAGGACCCTTTCCAGGGATGGTACAACTAAAGCTACGCAAAAGCATTCAATATCGTTAAGGTTGTAAGTGGTACATGCAAGTAGATTTCTTAACAATATAAATAGTTCATCTTCAGTCTCGAAATGACTGGTAGAAACGCTCCAGTGTTTCATTATCTTTTCGCTATTTCCAACACCAAAAACTGCGTTAGAATTTCCAATATCAGCCAGTAATTTCATTTTATCGCCCCTATTAATGTTAACACGCCAATGCATTGTCTACCACTGGAGAAATAACAACTCTCTTTCTTCTACCCCCTTGAAGCAGTGGTGATTGAATGCTATAATCATCTTGTTTGATTGGTCATGGATAATTAAACCCAATTAGAGCCGCTAGCTCAGCCGGTAGAGCACCTGACTTTTAATCAGGGGGCCGTGGGTTCAAATCCCACGCGGCTCACCAGCGAGAGTGGCGGAACTGGCAGACGCGCTGGACTTAGAATCCAGTGAGTTTTAAAAGCTCGTGAGGGTTCAAATCCCTCCTCTCGCACCAGAACGTCACTCTTGAAGGATATTTGCGGATGTAGCTCAGTGGTAGAGCACCTGCTTGCCAAGCAGGGGGTCGCGGGTTCGAATCCCGTCCTCCGCTCCAAAAGCACCCTAAAAGGGTGCTTTTTTATTTAGAAATGCTAATTTGAATAATAATGCGATACAGGGTTTATTTTGATATAGGAAATGATATTTCGGATCTATAATTCAATTAAACTAAGAAAAATCTCTAAATAACCTCACCAAATACCTGTAAACATTCCACTCAGCATGAGCTTCATGTTCATTCTTCCTTCTGAGATATTGTTACTTAAATTGGTTCCTGCACCAATACTAAAGATCATGTTGCCAACCTTCAGATCAAAGCCACCACCGATAAGCCAATCAAAAATATCCCACGTTGTTTTTGTATTTACGCTTACTCCAGCCCTTGCCTGAAGAGTACTAAACAAACCAAATTCCGAGGATAAACCTCCATAAAGTACATCCATACCATCTCTGGTTCCAATTTCCAGTCCAAATTTGAACTTGTCAAATGTAAAACGGGTCCCGAGCATTACATCCAGAAAATCACTTGTTGAAGATGATCCTGATTTCCAAAGCAAACCGCTATCTACAAATATTACATAGTCAAGATATGGCAATCCCTTACCGGTAATTCCACCAGTGAACGTTAACCAGTACGTATTGTCCGGGAAATTTAATTTATTCTCCCTTTCAACTAATATTTTTCCCCCCATTTTAGTCAACTCAGACAACCGAGTTGATACTGCGTAGCTGAATATTCTACTATCTCTTATTTCTTCAGTGTCCATAGAAAATTCGAGAATTCCCGCCATTCCAGAACTTGAAGAATCATACAAATAAAAATACAAATCTCCTGGATCAGTTGTAGTGGCATAATTACTTACTCCCTGATAAAGTTGCACCGAAAGTCCATTGTATTCTATCCCATAAAGATCCGAAGGGCTACCGTAGGCCGCCCAATAATCTGTCGCAAGAATACAATTGCCTCCCGTCTGGGTCTGAAATGGATCAAGCCCAAAAACAGATAAAACAGTCATTATCAAAATAGAGATAGCGATGATCTTCTTCACAGCAAACACCTCGCAATTTTTCTTCAATACTTGATAACTCTGGATCCAATTAATCCCTTCTTCAAACAATCATTCTTAAACTCACTGTATTGATTCCTATCAACAGCATTTCTAATTCTATGTGTAAACTCGTTTAAAAAAGCAGTGTTGTGATAACTTAAAGCTAGTTTAGCCAATAATTCTTCTCTTCTAAATAGATGATGCAAATATGCCCGGGAATAGTTTCTACAAACGCGACAATTACATTCTGGATCTACAGGTCTTTCATCATATTTATACTTGGCAGCTTTTAAATTCACTTTACCATTCCATGTTAACGCCGTTCCATGCCGTCCAATTCTTGTAGGTAAAACACAATCAAACATATCTATTCCGTTATCAACAGCATTTATAATTAGATCTGGACTACCAATACCCATTACATACCTCGGTTTACTATCGGGTAGAAAATCCACAGTAAAGCTTAAAATTTCACTCGTAATATCAAAATCTTCACCGACACTTAACCCACCTACTGCAAATCCATCAAAATCAAGAAATGTTATTTCTCTGGCACTCTTCTCGCGCAGTTCATTATAAAATCCTCCCTGAATAATGCCAAAAATTGCCCTTTCTTTATCGTGAACATTCAAACAACGCTTTGCCCATGCTGTTGTTCTATTAACAGATTCTTCAACGTAACTTCTATCCACTTCTGGAGGCAAGCATTCATCAAAAACCATAACGATATCGCTATCAATAACCTGCTGGATTTTCATTGAAAGTTCTGGTGTTATTTTTTTCCAGCTACCATCAAGCGGGGATTTAATAATAACTCCATCATCAGTTACTTTCTTTTCTTTTATACTGAAAATCTGAAATCCTCCGCTATCAGTTAAGATGGGCCTACTCCAGTTCATAAATTTATGCAAACCGTTAAAATGTTCTAAAACATCCAGTCCTGGTTTCAGGTACAAGTGAAAAGCATTACCCAATATAATTTGCGTATCTATTTCAAGTAACTGATGTTGCCATAAACCCTTTACCGTACCATTTGTTCCAACCGGCATAAATACAGGTGTTTCAATACTTCCTTTTCTGGTGATAATTTTGCCACGTCTGGCACGAGTTTTTTTGTCCCTGCTTAATACTTCAAATTCAAGCATTCCTTTTCTCAATAACTTCAATTATACGATCAAAACTTTTATTTATTTGATTCTCGAGTTGAGACATCTCTTCATGTATCCATTCATTATAATGCTTATCCTTAAGCGTTTTCATATTGATCTCTACATTTGATCGAGCTACATAATAAACAGCCTTTAATAAATGAGCTGCACATTCAACATCTGAAATTGCGTTTAAGTTGCCCCATTTAGCTATATTTTCAAGAGCTACGATAATGTTCTTACATCTTCTAGCGAGATCAAAAGGAACCTCAATAGCAGTTTTTAAAGCTTGTTGAATCTTTACTGTTCTCGTAGCTTTCTCTTCCTCAGTGTTTTTTGGCATTCTAAGACTTGCCATTACTTGATCAAAAGCCTGGACATCTTTGTTCACAAGATCAGAAAGATAACTTATTTCATTTTCCATTGTTTCAAGTGCGCTTTCCATACGACCTTCTACATCTTCGTAACCTTTTTTGCCAATGGTCAAGCGTGAAACCATTGCTCCCAATGCAGCTCCTAATGCTGCTACTACTCCTCCAACTGCTCCGCCTCCAGGTGTTGGAGATTTTTCTGCAACCTTTTTTAAGAAGTCCTTAACACTCAATGTACACAGATCCATTTTCATCCCCCCGCAACATGTATATTTTTATTCAGCAACAATTTTAATACCCGAACTTGTTCCAATTCTATCAGCACCAGCTTTTATCATTGAAAGGGCATCGTCTCTGTTTCTAACTCCACCTGAAGCTTTGACCTTAAGTCCTCCTGATGCAAATTTCATCAACGAAACGTCCTCAACTGTAGCACCACCGGTACTAAAACCGGTTGAAGTTTTTACAAAGGTTGCCTCGCTCAACCTTGCAAGAACACAGGCTGCGATCTTTTCTTCATTGTTTAATAGTGCTGTTTCAATTATCACCTTAACAGGTTTCCCTCCAGCTGATTTTACCACTTCTCGCAGTTCTTTCAGAACGTATTCATATTCTTTACTCTTCAAAAGCCCAATATTTAAAACAACATCAAACTCATCTGCTCCATGTTCCAGGCCCCATCTTGTTTCATAGGCTTTAACACTGGTTGATACTGCTCCCAATGGAAATCCTACAACAATCGCCTTTTTGATTTCTGTTTGTTCAAGTTCTTCGCTAACCAGCGGAAGATAGGAACTGTTAACGCAGACAGCTTTAAAATTATTGACTATAGCTTCTTTACATAAAGTCGCTATTTGTTCAGGAGTTGCTTGAGGCTTAAGCTGTGTGTGATCGATATATTGATTTAACTGAATTCCATCGGATACATTCCGATTTATCGGAGAATAATTGTTTTTATAATCTTCAATGACCCTAATAACTTCTTTATAAACATTCATAGATGCACCCTCCTATAATTCAAGCTCCTCTGAAATATCTCTCATGGCATTTAGTGAAAGCACCAAAAAATCTTCCAGAGTCACCCCAAAATCTTTACAGCTTTCCATCTGTTCTCTACTGGCTCCTCTTGCAAATGATTTTTCCTTAAAACGATTCAAAAGAAAATCAAGATCCAGATCTTTAAGAGTTGTTCCTTTTCTTATTAGTACGGCAGCTACAATAAAACCGGTAACGGGGTCAGCTGCGTATATTGCTTTTTCCATTAAGGTTTCTCTATCCTTCTTTTCACAGTGAGCCAGAATAGCATTCTTTATGTCATCAGGAACATCATATTCAGAAAGCATCTCAACGGTTCTTTTACCATGATTTTCGAAATCATTCTTCGTTTCTTCATAGTCAAGATCATGTAACAACCCAGCCAATCCCCATTTTTCCTCATCTTGATTTAATTTCCTTGCAAGTGCCTTCATGACACTCTCAACCGCCAGGACATGTTTAATAAGATTTTTCTGTCTAATATTTTCTTTCACCAACTCATATGCCTTCTCTCTCGAAATCACTTTCTTTCACCTCCGGAACGATGTATTGTTTGTCAGCTGCAAAACTGTAACATTTACCCTTACCAATTATAACGTGATCGACCATCTTGATACCAAGCATTTCACCAGAATCAGAAAGTCTTTTTGTTATCTCAACATCTTCTGTGCTAGGATCGGGTATTCCAGAAGGATGATTATGAACCAGGATAATCGCTGAAGCAGATTTTGTGATAGCCGGTCTATAAACCTCTCGAGGATGTAATAACGACGCATCAACAATTCCAACACTTATTGTATCCATTCCAGAGTAGTTTAACTTATTGTTAAGAGATATAACCCTTACAACCTCTTTATCCAAGAAGCTCATATCGTGACACAAGTAGTAAACGCTTTTAGGTTCTTTAAGTGGTAAATCTGTTCTGGTAACCAATTCCTTGAACACTCTGTTCCCGATTTCTAAAGCAGCCTTCAAACTAACAGCCTTAGCAATGCCAAGTCCTTTTATTTCAGCAAGTTCACCGCATTCTGCTGTTAGCAAATGAGTCAAAGAGCCATATTTTTCGAGAATCCTTTTGGATAACTCAAGTACATTCGTCCCCTTCGTTCCTGTTCTTAGTAATATAGCAACCAATTCATAATCAGATAGCGATGCTGGGCCTTTTTCAAAAAATTTCTCCCTTGGAAGACCAGGTTGTTTCTTCGTCAAATGCCACACCCCATTTCAAAAGATATTCCCAAATTTTTCCCACAGGAAAACCCATAACATTATAAAAATCGCCTGTTATCTTTTCAACAAATAAAGCTCCAGAATCCTGAATTCCATAGGCACCGGCTTTATCAAGCGGCAAACCGGTTCTCACATATATTCTAATAACTTCATTCGGAATTTCTCTAAACGTAACAGATGTTTTTTCAATAAACGAAATCTGTTTGTTGCTTTTTAACAGTGTGACCCCTGTATAAACATTATGAGTATCTCCAGATAGACTTTTCAAATACTTGATAGCATCATCTGCATCGGTGGGTTTTTCCAGTAGTTTATCATTATGTACAACAATTGTATCTGCTCCAATAACAATATCTTCACTATAATCATCACTAACACTCATCGCTTTTTTTCTTGACAATTCCTTCAATTCTTCCAACAAAATGGAAATCTTGGAAGAGTCAAAGTGTTCCTCCACGTTCTTCGGTGAAACACTTTCAAATGGCAATCCCAATAACTTTATGAGCTTTCTCCTTCTTGGTGAGGTGGAAGCTAGTATTAATTTCATAAAATATCACCGCTTTTCATTCTAATCCTATGCGCAACAATAGCGTTAATTACAGCCGAAATACTTCCAACCAATGCAAAGTAAGGAAATACAGTTATGACCCTAAACGTGCCCATTATGAAAACTCCCGCAAAAAGTAACTGAAAAAAATTATTTGCCTGGGCTCCAACTAAGCTTATTCCCAAATATCCAAAATCTTTTTTCGATCTGTAAAGGGACCACATAACTAAAACCGCAACCATTGCTCCCCCAAGTCCCATTACATAACCTGGCGTCATCAATCTCCCCGATAATATATTTCCTATAGTACTTTTACCAATGGCAATAAATAGCAAATTACCTAAGGAAAACCTGGGCAATGCAATTAGTAAAACAAGATTTGAAAACCCCCATCTTCCACCAGGAATGATACTGGGCAAAGGGAGAAAAGTCTCCAAAAAATAAAGTACGCTCCCCATTGCAATATAGACCGATAGTAATGTTATTTCTTTGGTTTTCATTGAGTAATCACGTCATAATCCAAATTATTGGGATCAGCTTCTATGATAATCATTACTTTGTTTGGAATACAAACAATCGGTACACCCGGTGTTGAGATCCATCCCATTTTCACACAAAGTTGCTGGGGACAGTCAGATTCCTTCATCCTAATTTTTTTGTCTTTTACTTCAACAACTACATGCTCCTTAACTAAATATGTACCATCTTTAGTCAAGTCAATTTTGTAGGTCATTTCATTATTGATATACACAAAAGCATTGTAATTTGATCCATTGCTAAAGGGCAGCAGAGTAATTAAAATCAAAAATCCAACAAAGACTATTAATAACCAGTCATACTTCCCTATTAGTTTCATTTTCCAATATAGCCTTCTATACCGGGCGATTTGTAAATGCTTAGATCCTCCTGAACCAGCAAAACCAGTGAGCCATATCTGGGTAAAAAAGTTATTCCGGGTGACTTTCCCATTATAAAGGCAGCTGTTGCGTAGGCATCAGCTAACATTGCGCTCTTATTAATTACCGTTGCGCTTACTGTATTATTTCTTGCTGGTCTTCCAGTTTTTGGATCTATAAGATGGTGATAACGAATTCCTTTTTCTATAAAATAACGTTCATAGTCTCCTGAAGTAGCAATTGCCCCTTCATACATTTTTAGATATTCTATCGCATTATCAGCGCTGGCACTTCTCGGATGTCGAATTCCTATTACCCATGGTCTTTCACCATACTTCGGCCCGACGATGCCAATATCTCCACCTGCATCTATATAACCGGTAGCACCGGGATCCATACTCTTTATTACTTCTATAGCTCTATCTACTGCATATCCTTTTGCAATTCCGGAAAGGTCAATCATAGTATTATTTAATAGCTTTATCCTGTTGTTATCTTTATCCATTATTATATTTTTGTAACTGACTGTATTCATCACTTCATCGATGTTGTTATTTGAAGGAATAGAAGGTGTTGAATCAGCGGATGCAAAGCCCCATAATTCAACTAGTCTATAAACTGTTGGATCAAAAGCTCCGTCAGTATTATCTGAAACCTCTAAGCAGGCTTCTATCATACTAAGTGTTTCTTCATCAACAAAAACCCAGTTTCCCTCCGATGAGTTTATTGATTTCATATTTTTACTGTTTTTTTTAAATTTTGAGTCAATTCTAGCTATTTCTTGAAAAGCACTGCTTGCGAGTTCAACAGAAGAAATCTTTTCAGATGCAATGTTAACAGTTACATAAGTTCCAAGGAAATATTCAGTTCTTTTGTAATAAAGAGGTTTTTCATTGCTGAAGTAAATATACAATAAAACACTGATTGCAGTTATTAGAAGAAGGCTATAAACAATTACCTTGTTTACAAGATTATTGGAATCTCTTTTCCGCACTCAGTGCACCTGCCTTTTTCATCCAGCTTTTCTAACTCAATATTATAACCTTTTCTTCTAATTAGAAGTGCTCCGCATTCCGGACAGTACGTATTTCCCTCCTCCATCTCAGGAATATTGCCAAGATAAACATAATTGAGGTATTTTTTAGCTATTTTATGGGCTTCTTTCATCAGTTTGACATTAGTAGCAGGCATTTCAGCTTTATGCGCAGGATAATAACGTGTCAGATGAAGTGGAATATCCTTTGAAAGGGAAGATAACCATTTGAATTCCTCTTCTAACTCTTCCAGTGAGTCATTTTTATCTGTAACTATCAGTGTGGTAATTTCAACATGAACACCCACTTCCACAGCTCTCTCAATAGTTTTTAAAACATACTCTTTTTTTGCTCCCAGTTCTTTAAGATAATAATCATCATTCCAGCCTTTTAAATCAATGTTCATTGCACTTACAGATTGAATAAGCAATTCTAAAGGATCGCTTTCTATGTACCCATTTGTTACCAACAATGTTTCAATACCCGTCTTGGCTGCTACTCTCGCTGTATCGAGAATAAATTCAAAAAAAACAGTTGGTTCATTGTATGTGAAAGCCACACCCCATGAATCTTCACTATCTATTATCCTCAATAATTGTGTTGGCTTTACCAGTTGAATATGCCTTGGTCTTTTTGTTGCTATACCCCAGTTCTGACAGTGAGGACATTTCATATTGCAGCCCCAGGATCCAACAGAAAGCACAGATTTACCTGGTCTATAATGATAGAACGGTTTTTTCTCAACAGGATCCATACTTATTGAGGTCAATTCACCATAGTTCAAAGAGTACAGCATGCCATTTCTATTTATTCTTGCACCACATATACCGGCATCTCCAGGCTTTATCCTACAATGATGTGGACATAATAGGCACTCAAGCATAGAATTTTCTAATTCATCAAAATAGATAGCCGGTTTCATAAGATCCCTCCCATTTAATGGTACCGATTAACCTTAAACCTGTAGATTTTGTAATCTTCTTCAGGGCTAATACCGGCTTTTCTAAGTACTATTGAAAGCTGTTTTTTAACAGTATCAACACCTTCAAGATTAGGAAGCAAAACACCTTTTCTCCAATCCTTTTCAATGATTACACCATATTCTTTGGGATCTAGTTCATCGACAGTTGTCTCCTTAGGTTTTTCCAGTACATCAACGTTTATCACAAGCTCTTCAAGTTCTTCCTTTTTGACAATTGGAAATCTAGGATCCCTCAAAGCAGATGCAATAGCGTTATCTCTAATCTCCTCTGCCAATGTTTCTTTAGTAGGGGTTATAGTACCTATACATCCTCTTAAAGAACCATCTTTTTTGTGCAGAGTAACAAAACATCCAGCTTTCTTTTTTAAATCATCATGAAAACCACTTTCGATGTCCGGCAGTCTTCCCTTATAAAAATATTCCTTAAGCACTTTCCAGGCCCACTCAACATAAATAGAGTGTTCTTCCATTAAAAATCACTACCCAAAGAAGATTTCAGCAAGTTTGTAGTACTCGTATGGTACAAATTTCTTTGTTGCTATAGCATAATCGATTGGTATGGATACTATTGCATTTCCTCTTAATGCTACCATTCTACCGAAGTCCTTACTCAAAACCAGCTTCATAGCGTGAACGCCATATCTAGTTCCCAGAATTCTATCAAAAGCTGTAGGCGTTCCTCCTCGTAAAAGATGACCTAAGACAACTGATCGAGTATCATAATCTGTCTTGTCATTAATTATTTCGGATAGATAATGCGCTATACCCCCAAGTCTAATATGACCAAAGGCATCAATTTCGCTTTTATCGCCTATGATATTTTCAAGTTCAACGGGTTTGAAACCTTCTGCTACAGCAATAACCATGTAACTCTTCTCTTTCATTCTCTTATTTACGCACTTAAGAATTTCATCCAGGGTCATTGGATACTCAGGTATTAAAATCAAATGAGCACCAGCTGCCAAACCAGCTTCAAGAGTTATCCAGCCAGCATCTCTTCCCATAAGTTCAACCAGAATAATCCTGTTATGAGATTTTGCTGTCGAATGTAACCTATCAATTGCATCTGCTCCAACGTTAACAGCTGTATGATAGCCGAATGTATAATCAGTGTTGGAAACATCGTTGTCAATTGTTTTAGGAACGCCAATAACGTTATAACCAAGAGAAGCAAGCTTAGCTGCAACAGTTAATGTATCATCACCACCTATTGTTATAATCGCATCAAGCTTTAGTTTTTTAATATTATCTTCTACTTTTTTTCTTTGTTCTTCGCTGTTAAAAGGATTTGTCCTTGAAGTCCCCAGTATTGTTCCTCCAATTATATGAATCCCTTCAACATCATCATCACTAAGGGTTGTATAATCACCATCTATCAAACCTTGCCAGCCATGTTTAATACCAATAATTTCAACTTCTTCTGGTGAAGATTCAACTATACCTCTGATAACTGCGTTCAAACCAGGACAGTCTCCTCCACCTGTAAGGATTCCTATTTTCACTCGTTACCCCTCCTATTACTTTTGATATCTATATTAAATTATACCACGCTAATTATTTTCCAAAAGGAAACTCACTTGAGAATTGATGTATAATGATAACTGGAAATTATTGATAAATAAGGAAGTGATTTTTTTGAAAATCAGTAAAAACGATATCAAGAAATTCTTGAAAGAGCGCAGCAATAAGCCACCAATTTTCAAGAAAATTTGCAAAGAATTTGATATCAAAGACAAAAAACAACGAAAACAATTGCGGAAAATACTCAAAGAAATGGTTTACGCTGGAGAGGTTTTTAAAAGCTCAAAAGCAAGATATTCTTTGCCTGGAGATAATGTGTCGGCAGGAATTATACAGTTTACTAGAAAAGGAACCGGTGCTTACGTAAGGCTTGACTCAGGTAGTGAGTCCTTTGTTCCTGCAGAGCAAACTGGATTTGCAATGCACAGAGATCGTGTGCTTGTTGAAATTACGGATAGCAGTAAAGAACCTCCAAAAGGAAGAGTCGCCAAAATAATAAAAAGAGAGTCCAAAAAAATCGTTGGTACATTTACCACAAGAGGTGTTTTTGCTTTTGTAATTCCTGATGATCCGAAGTTCAAATATGATTTTTATGTTGCTCCTGAAAATTTCAATGGAGCCAAACCTAATGAAAAAGTACTTCTAAAAGTAACAAGCTACCCTTCACCGGGAAGAAATCCTGAAGGAAAAATTGAACGTGTTCTTGGTAATGTTGAAAATCCAAACATTGATCTTCCTGTGGTCATATACAAGCATGGACTTCCTGAGCCTGGAATGTTTCCCAATAATGTTGTTTCGCAGGCAAAGAAAGTTGCTGTGGAACCATCAAAAGATGAGTTGACGAAAAGGAAGGATTACAGAAATGAAATTGTCTATACAATAGATGGTGAGGATGCCAAGGACTTTGATGATGCTGTTTCTGTAAAGAAGTTAAAAAATGGACACTTTAAGCTAGATGTACACATTGCAGATGTATCACATTATGTGGAAAGCAATTCTGCTCTAGATAACGAAGCCTATGAACGGGGAACATCAGTCTATTTATTGGATACAGTTATCCCTATGCTGCCCATTGAACTTTCAAACAACATATGTTCATTAAAACAGGGAAAGAATAGACTGACTATGTCTGCAGAGATGGAAATTGATGAAAACGGGAATACAATTAAAAAGGAAATTCATAAAGGCGTAATCAGTTCGGTTAGAAGACTAACATACAAAGAAGTTAACAAGCTTTATGAAGGAAATACTGACGAACAATTAATGAAAAAAATGGTTGCGGTCAAAGAATCTCTTTTCATAGCAAGAGAATTAAAAGATATATTCAGAGAAAGCAGGAGAAAACGCGGTTCAGTAATGAATATTACCTCGCGGGAGGTAGAAATCATAAGAGACGAATCAGGGCGAGTAAAAGACATTATTCCTGTTGAGCGCGGAGAATCTGAAGTTGTAATCGAAGAGTTTATGATAAAGGCTAATGAAGCAATAGCTGAGATTTTCGATTCTAAAAAAATACCCTTTGTTTATAGGGTTCATGATGAACCAGATCCTGATTCAGTACTTCAACTCAAAAACTATCTTAAAGCGTTGAATCTCAATGTTAAAATCCCCAACAATATAAACCCGCATGTTATGCAGAAAATACTCGATAAAACAAAGGATCATCCTCTTCATACCTCCATTGAAAGACTCCTTGTAAGAAGTATGCAAAGAGCAATCTATTCAGATCAAAACATTGGGCACTTTGGGCTTGCTTCCAGTGCATATACACATTTTACTTCGCCAATAAGACGTTACCCCGATCTTATGGTACACAGACTTCTGAAGGACTATATACTTAATGGTCATCCTGATCAAGAAACTAAAGAAAACTATGAAGAAATTTTACCTAAAATAACCGATCATTGTTCAAGAAGAGAAAGAGTAGCCAACGAAGCGGAATGGGATTTACGAGATATGAAAAAAATTGAGTATATGAGTTACAGAATTGGGGAAACCTTTAACTCAGTAATAACTGCTGTAACAAAATTTGGTCTGTTTGTTGAGATTCCTGAAAAAACTATCAATGGTCTTGTTCATATATCTACTATGGATGATTATTATGAGTACAACGAAGACAGTAATGTGCTCGTCGGAAAACATAAGAAAAAGGTATACCGAATTGGAGATGAGCTTAAAGTGAGGGTAGTACGCGCCGATAAAACAACAATGGAAATTGATTTTGTGATTGAAAATCAATATAAGGATAAAAACAAAAAGAAAACAAAAAAATAGTATAAGCAGCCTTCTTATAATAAAGAAGCCTTATCTCTAAAAAAACAATATTGAAACATCAATAAATAATAATCTTACTCTTGTAATGATTGACCTATAATTAAATCTTGGAAACTTCAGGAATTACTCTTTTTCTACTGTGCTCAGCTATATTCTTTGTTGCTTCAAGTTCCGAAGTAGGAATAGGAATGTGAATTCGACTGTCATTAAATCTAACCTCTTTCATTCGTTCAATTTTAAGATAAAGAGACATCTCCTTTCCTGGTTTACCTGTATAAATTAGGTTATCGGCTTTTGATGCAATTCTGTTAACAAGATCCGCGTGAGGTTTTGAGCTCGCTGCAAACAATGTAGAAAACCTGGAGTTTCTCATTGCATTTATAATGCTGTTTACAATAGTTGAACGATAAGTAGGAGAAAAAAACAGCAGATTTAAAGCAGAAGCAAAAAGGAGTATTCCAGGAGATTTTTCCTGTTTATTCAATATTTCTGAAGCCTTGTCCAAGGTTTGATACCATTGTTCTGGATAAACAAGGTTTGAAGAAAAACTCTGTTTTATAACTTTTCCAACTTTTTGAGCTTTAGGGTCAAATTGAACAAACACTATTTGGTCTTCATAACTAGAAAGGTCATATCCCACAACACGTTGAAAGCTTTCATATGCAAAATGCTTATCAGGATATTGAAGTGACATTAATACAACTCCACCACCTACTCTTAACCAGGCATCTATAATCGCATTGCCGATAAGAGGTTTTCCCGAACCTCCAGGACCTGTTATAAGCGTTGAACTTTTTATTGGCCAGCCATCAGGTAATAGATTTGCTAACCAATCAACATAAATCTGTATTGTCCTTGACATATAAATCCCTCCTGCTTGACACTATCCGAGTAAATTTTTACATGAAAAAACTGGTTTATTTTTTTTCTTTATTTATTCAATCTAAAATTAAGTTGTTATCAGATTCAATACAAATATTCGTATATATATATATGTCTATTATCAGAGTAATACTGTCTTATTTAATTATAATATTATTTTATTTCATTATTTTTTCTTTTAGTTAAAAGTCGCGTTTATAGTCTATTAATGGTATGTTGTTTTACCTATCAAGAAGAAGTATTCATGGTTATTAAAACGAAGGTAGTTTGTGAAATTCAAAAAAAGCCTTCTTTAAAAAAGAAGGCTTATTTGATAGTTTTGCTTATCTTAGAATAGTGGCGTGAAACCCTGGATATTCCAGTATTCTTTCATCAAAGAATTATACAGATCTAGAAGTCTGTTCTTGTGCTCATTTTCCCATGTGGACAAATGTAAAAGTAACTTTCTGGCAGGTTCATCTTCTGTTTTTTCTGCCAGATCATTGTAGAAATCCTCAAAATCTTTTTCAATAAGGTATCCCATTCTTAAAATGGCAATATCACCAACAATATCGTTAATATCAAAGCCTTTTAGTTCTACATTTTCTCGATTTTCAAATATCCTGGGTTCCTTCAATTCTTCAAGAACTATTTCGTCACCCCTATCTGCTTTTTCTAAAGCCTCTCTGATATAATTCACATGGTCTTTTTCCAAATCTCTTAATTTCTCAAGTATATCTTTAACCTCTTCAGTTTTTGCTCTGGTCAATTTTTCATCGTAAAATGAAACACCTTCCTTTTCCCTTGCCATTGCAAATTTTAAGATGCTTATTATCTTTTCACTCATAGATACACCTCCTTTTACATTTTGCTTAATCTTAACATTTAAAAACAATGCCCCTCAGTTATGAAAAATTCTCTTTATCTCCAACCTGTTCTGAAAAATCCACAATCTTTTTACACAGCTCATTTTTACTTCAATAAAGTGGTGATGTTGTTTCTAATAATTGGACTGTTGCTGTGGTATAGTTTAACTAAGAATAGTTAAACAAATCACTCAGGAGGCATTTGTATGTTTACTATTAATCTAAGAATTAATGAAGAGCTTTATCGACTCGATGAACTGTTCCCATTTTCAATAGCAGTTGTTGATCTTATTTACGATGGTGATATTCAGCTTGCAATTGATGAACTTAAAGAGAGTAATATTTCGGAATCACTGGAAACCCTGAACAAGTTGAGTAATATTTACGACGAAATTCTTGATCCTGAGATGTATTCACCAATATATTTCAATGAATTCAATAAATACATGGAAGAAACAGGTGTAGATATAAACAAAATTAAAAACGGAACTTTTAGCGGTTATAAAGATATGGTTATGCGTTTTGCAGACAAAGATCAGTATAAAGAAGCTCATTCTTATCTTGATTTATTGTTAAAATCTGGTTATGATATTGCTGGAACTTCTGAACTGAAAGGCACTTTGCTTCTTGAAGAAGGAAAAACGGATGAAGGCAAAAAATGGCTTGAAAAAGCCATCAATGAAGACCCCACTCTGGCTTTAGCGTATTCCTCTCTCGGTCAGATGTATTTCAACAACGGTGAATGCAACAAAGCCATTGAATGCTGGGAACATGAAATAGCTATTGCCCCCAATCACATCGTTACGTACTTTATGTTAGCAGACGCTTATCTCATGCAAAACGAAAAAGAAAAAGCTGTAAACATACTTGAAACGCTTATTGAAAACGATGAAAAGAACCTCTTAGCAAGATATCAATTAATGAATATATTGACAAAGATGGGTAAAGATGATAAGGCCGAAGAACACAAGAATCAAATACTTAATACTGAGCCCGTTTATAGTAGCGATATAGAAGTATGGTCAAGAATGCAGTTTGAAGAAGGCAACTTCGAAAAAGCAAGAAATGTAATTGAAAAACTTCTTGAAACGTCGCCGGATCTTGAACATCTAAAGATAATACTTATTGTGCCTTACATAAAGCTCGGACTTAAAGAAAAAGCCTGCGCTCTGCTTAAAGAATTTAAAGATGAACGATTCTGGTATTTTTACGGCAAAAAGGAACTATTTGAAGAGTTCTTGAACGAAGAGGAGAGAAAGGTTTGTGAAATATATTGATCCATTTGCTTTTTGGGATTATTGGCGCAATTTTTGGTAGCTTCTTCAATGTCGTAATATACAGGCTTCCAAGAGAAAATATGTCAGTAAATACTCCAAAAAGAAGTATTTGCCCTGTATGTAAACATAAATTATCATGGAAAGACAATATTCCGGTAATAAGTTATTTAATTCTAAAGGGTAAATGCCGTTATTGTGAGCAAAGGATATCACCAAGGTATCCGGTTGTTGAAACTTTAACTGCGTTAGCTTTTGTACTGAACTCATTTTATTTTCCTCTTTACCAGAGTTTGGCACTATGTCTTGTTGCTTCAGGACTAATAATAGTTTCATTTATTGATATTGAATTAATGATTATTCCGGATACAGGATTAATTATTACCGGGATTGGAGCAGCAACATTCTCGTATTTAAGGAATGATTGGCCAGGTATTCTCGTACAAGCAGTCATTATATTTGGTTTAATGATTGTATTTTATCTGTTTGCCAACTATTTTAAAAAAGATTCCTTTGGTTTTGGAGATGTTGAACTTCTTGCAATACTAGGGATCTCGCTTGGTTTTATCGGGATACTATTTACCATAATGCTTTCTTCTGTAATTGCATTATTAGCCTTCATTTTAATCAAAGTAATAAAATCTGAAAAAATCAAACTTGATTATCGTATCCCATTTGGACCTTTCATAGCACTGGCAGGATATATTATCATCTTTTTTCTTGATGGCATCCGTAATCTCTATGGATTGTAAGGTGATTATATGAAATACTGTCTTGGATTCGACGTAGGAAACACAAAAACGTTGGGGACAATTTGTACAACCAGTGGCTCTGTATTATGCAAAATAAGAGGGAATGGAGCCAACTTTCAAACTGTAGGAATTGAAAACTCACTTAAGGAACTCAGAAAAATAATTGACAAATGCTCTGAAGTAACAAAACTCAAACCTGAAGATATAGATTATTCATTCTTTGGGATGGCAGGAGCCGATAGCGAAGATGATAAAAAAATAATAAAAACTATATTAAACAAACTTCTATTAAGAAACTACGATTTCGAAAACGATGGCAGGATTTCGTTAAAGGCATCAACAATTGATGACAAAGGCATTCTTATAACCTGTGGTACTGGAACAGTGGCTTTTGCTGGAAATGGAAAGAAAATATTTAGACTGGGTGGATTGTCAAGTAACTTTGGAGACAGACTGGGATCCGAATATATAGCATCAAGGATAATATCATTAATAATTCGGGCAAAGGATGGTAGAGGGCAGCTAACAAAAATGGTAGAGTTCCTTGAAAAGAAAATCGATATGCCTGCCGAAAACCTTATGAAGATGGATTATCCTGACAGTTCTTCTGACGATGATTATGTTCCAATTCTCATAGAGGTCTTATTCAAAGCTGGAAAAGAATACGACGCTGTTGCTCTTAAATTGCTTCTTGAAATTACAGAAGAAATTGAGATCGAATCAAAAGTACTCAGCTCAGTTACTGGACTTTCAGGTAATATACCACTTATTCTCGATGGACATTTTTTCAAGAACGCAGAAAAGTATTTCTACAAAATGCTAAACAGTAGATTACCAAAAAAACTAAACATTGTCGTCCCAGATTGTGATCCGGTTGTGGGTGCACTCATGATAGCAATTGAAAAACTACAACCGCTAGAAAATGATGTTGTTTCGAAATTGAAAAAATCTTACAAAAAATGTGAATTAATCAAAATAAAATAATTTCCTTACATCTTACTAAGCGGTTAACGCTGGAAAACCTTCAATTAAGGAGGTGAAAACGTATATTCTTCAATATACGTCAGGTTTATGAAAATTGCAGTTATTGGTGGTGGAAGCTCCTATACCCCTGAACTAATGAAGGGGCTTTTTGATATTTCTGATTCCATTGAACTGGAAGAGGTGTATTTACACGATATAGAAAAATCCCGAAAAAGGTTGGATATAATAAGTAGATTTGTTAAAAGAATGCGAGATGATACACTAAAGAATTTAACTATAAAATCCGGACTCTCGTTCGAAGCTGCGATAAAAGATAGTGATTTCATTATTTTTCAATTTCGTCCCGGGATGCTACAGGGAAGATTAAAAGATGAAACAATACCTTTGAAATACGGTTTAATCGGTCAGGAAACGACGGGTGTTGGAGGTTTCGCTGCAGCCTTAAGAGCTTTCCCGGTGATTGAAGGTTATATAAATAAGATCCGTAAAATATCTCCTGATGCCACTGTTGTCAATTTTACCAATCCATCAGGGCATATCACTGAGTTTGCACGAAATTACCTTGGATTTGAAAATTTCATCGGTTTGTGTAACGTTCCTATAAATCTTCTCAATGAACTTTCTGAAAAATTTGGTGATACTCCGGATTGTTACACATTAAAGTACTATGGACTTAATCATCTAAGCTTCATTGAAAAAGTGCTGAAAAACAACACAAATATAACTGAAATTGTTCTAAAACAATACTTCCAGGAGATGGCCAATATAAAAGGTGCTAGTTTTCCTTCATGGCTCGTAGATGCCATAGATTTACTTATGAATCCTTACATGCAATATTATCTTATGACAGAAACAATGTACAAAAAAATAAAAAATGAAGTACCACGTGCAAAACAGGTAATGAAAATCGAAAAAGAGCTCTTTAAGGAATATAAAAAGGCCAATTCATCACAACTCCCCGGATTACTCTCTCAAAGAGGTGGATCAAGGTATTCTCAGGCTGCAGCATACCTTATTAAGACCCTTGTAATTAAAGATGACAAAACACACATCGTCAACATTCCCAACAACTGTTCAATTAAGAACCTGCCTTCAGATTACATTATGGAAGTCCCCGCAAAGTTTCAAAATGGGAAATTTGCTTCCGTTTCACAGGGTAAGGGAAGGGATTTTCCTTTATCATGGGTCACTAATATCAAACATTTTGAAAGACTTACCATAAATGCTTACCTTCAGCAATCTAAAAACCATGCTATACAGGCATTGCTAATACATCCACTAGGACCCCTGGCAGAAAATGTTTCTAACTTACTGAATGAAATAATCAGAGATAATCAAATTGATTTTCTTCAATAAATTGCTCCCTTTGTAATTAAAACTAAAGTTTTTTGTCAAAAAACAAAAAGATTGTATGATAGTTATTGGACTCCTTAGTGGGGAGAATATGACGAAAGGGGTGACTCTATATGAAGAAACTTCTTGTATTATCTGTATTTTTATTAACAGGTCTGATGGTTTTATCTGCTTCAGGTAAACTTGAGATATTCAGCTGGTGGACAGCTGGAGGCGAGGAAGACGCCTTATTCGCTC
>JAYEJL010000043.1:0-3466 GCA_034660555.1 Thermotogota bacterium | reverse complement strand
AAAAGTATTCTACAATATAGTTAATTTCTTAAACGATGCCACTGCTAAAATGCTTGATGTGGATACTAAGGATATAAGGTTTTTAGCCACAGAGGGAAATTATTATTATCCCTGGATTATGGGTAAAGAGTTTCGTCTCTGGATGAAAGACAAATATTTCGGAAGACAACTTAATGAATATGTCCGTAATTGGGCAAAATATGGGGATTTATGGGTTAAGAAAGTAAAGAACGATGTTAAATGGGTTCCTCCCCAGAATATGATTTATAGAGTAAATGCTGTTGATTATAAGACAATCCCCCTGATAGAAAAACACGAATATGGATTTGACGAATTAAGAGTTGTTGGAAAACAAAACGGATGGAGTGATGTTGACAAAGTTATTGAAAAGGCAGTTGACGAGAGAATAACTATTTACGAGTGTTATTTCCCTGATGGTTATTTGGACGATGAAAGTAATTACTTTATTATCCCTAAGGGACAGTCGCTTATATTAGCTGAAGACAAAAGAGATTGTCCTTACAAAAAACTTGCTTGGGATAAAATTCCAGGTAGATTAGCTGGAAGAGGTATATTTGAACTGAATTTTGAAGAACAGATTTATTTAAACCGAATGGCGAATTATAAATCAGAAGGATTTCACTGGACATCCAAACACCACTACCAGACAAGCAATCCAAGTATAGGGAAAAATCTTAATCTTGCGACAATGGCTAATGGGTCTGTGGTTATTACAAATTCCCCAATACAGCCAATAGCAAACGAAGAGAGAAACCTCTCCGCGTATGTGTCAGACGAGTCCCGTTGGGAAGAGAACGCTATGAAAAAGAGCTTTACCCGAGAACCTATTACGGGAGGGCGCGCTCCGTCAGGAACTCCGCTTGGTTCTACGATACTTCAGAGCAAAATGGCTTCCAGTTTTTTTGAACAAAGAAAAGAAGATTTATCCTCGTTTTTAAAGGAAATTATTTTTGAATGGATATTACCAGATTTCAAAGACCAGAAAAGAAAAGAACATAAAATTTTAATGAGAAGTATTATGGACGATGAAGATAGCTCTGAAAAGTTCTTCCAGATTAAATTGAACGAGAAAATGAATGAATTAAAACTTAAAAGCAAACATCTCACGCCAGAGCAATGGAAAATAAGACGGGGGATACAGGCAGAGCTTTTAAGCGATTCAGAGATAAATTTACCAGAAGGATTTTACAATAACCTGAAATATAAAATAGACATCACCATTATAGGAGAACAAATAGACACAAGTTCCAAAATAGGAATATTCCAGATGATTTCTCAAATGCTTGCTTCTAATCCCGCTCTTTTACAGGACAAGCGAATTAAGAAAATGATTTATAAAATGTTAGACGCAGGAGGAATAAACCCGCATAGCATATTTTCTGAAGATGTCCCAAGTATAGCGGGAGCTTCAGAGGAAGCAGCACCTCCCCAGAGAGGAGGAAGTATGGCGCGAATTGCTCCTATGTCTCCAATAGCAACAGCAACTAAAGAAGTATGAATTTAAGTAAAAACCAAATTTATTTTATTAAAAAAAACGAAGCTATGATTTCCAGTATTCTGAATAACAGAATTGAAAATCTAAAAGACCGCATATTAGATGTTGAACCAGACAAAAGAAACGAACTTATTGAGTGGATTAAAGAGTATAAATTAGGAGTAGGATTATTAAAAGAAATATGCAAAGACAATGACGAAAAAGACCCAACAGGTATTTAAAGGTCGTTATGGGACTAAACCCTAAAAAAAAGAACTATTCACTAAAGAATTAAAAAAGAATTATGCAGGACGCAAACATAACTCAAGAAGAATCTGAAGAGTCCAAAGAAACTTTAGAAGAACTTGGGGAGGAGACGGAAACTCCTGACGAAACCGAAGAGGAGACGGGTACTCCTGAAGAAACCCAGCCAGAAAAGGCAGAAAAATCAAAAGAATTGCAGTCCGCCTTAGCACAGAAAGACCATTATAGGAAGAAGTATTCAGATGCTCTTGCTAAAATGGAAAAATTGAAAAAATCCGATTCTGTGTCCAGTGATATGCCTATTCCAACAAATCCAATGGAGGTTGTGAGATTGGCAAAATCATTAGAGGGGTATAACGAGAGTGAAGTTGATTTCATTGTTCGCAATGCTCCCGACAAATCTATTGATAGTGTAATAAACACTACCAACGATGATTGGGTAAAAACTGCAATTAGTGCGAAGAGAGAAAAGGTCGAAAAAGAGAAAAAAACACCCGACCCTTCATCGCCCTCTTCAGTTCTTAACGGAAAAACAGGAGAAGATTTAGAAAAAATGGACGACAAGGAATTTAGTAAATGGGCTAAAGAAAATATGTCGTCAGGCAGAGGAAGGACGGGCATATAACAATGACCGTAGGAACAGGTTTTGATGCTGATAAATATGATGTTTACAGGCCCGAAATTTGGACATCCCGAATTACCCGATTTATGAAAGAGAGGCTTTATGCAGCTGGTTTCTTCAAAGATTATTCAGCTGATATTGTGGGAGGAGATGTTCTCCACGTTCCCCACATAAGCGACACTTTCACCGCTACAGCAATTAAGGTTACGAGTGGAGATGTCACTGCAGAAGCTATATCTGAAACTAAAACTGACCTAACCGTTGATAGTTGGTATGGTAAAGCATTTTACATTACCAAGTTTGAGGAAAGAGAAATAATGAAGAGACCAAACATTATCAACGAGTATGCACAGGCGATTGGCTACAGATTATCCAGATATGCAGAACGAGCTATTTTAGACAACATTACAAGCATCACACCAACAGCAGGAACAACTACTACGAGTTTAGTAGCTACCAACATTGAGACAGCGCTTGGTATATTAGAATCTAACAGTGTGCCAAAAGAAAACTGTAGGTTCTTCTTTGAGCCAAAAGTATATTGGAGCGACATTATGTCAATCCAGAAATATTATGACGCATCGCAATTTGGAAAAGCAACTTTACCAACAGGCACGCACGACTTCTTATATGGCGTTCCAGTAACTCTTACTCCAAATGTTCCTCATAGCTTAGGTGTAAAGAACGCGGTAGTACATCCAGATTCAATTATATTTGCGATGTATGGGCCCGACTTTACAGCAAAGAATAGTGAGCATTTGAGAAAGAAAATTATTGGAGATATTATGTATGGAGACCAGATAATGCAACCAACTTGGGGAGTTCAGCTACTTGCGACTTCGTAGAAACTATCTTGTGAATAGTCGTCTGATTTGAGAAAAGAAATAAACGCTTTTTCTCAAGTCGGCGTTTATAGACGATTTTATGAAAATAATATATTTCGCAAATTTTCAAAATAAAAATTCAGATAATACAGAACAACATATTCAGAAAGCTTTTGAGGACTTGGGACATAAGGTTATTCCAATTCAAGAGGAAAATATAGATGAGATTTTAAAAGTAAAAAACCCTGACTTGTTTTTATT
>JAYEJL010000042.1:0-3563 GCA_034660555.1 Thermotogota bacterium | reverse complement strand
CCACCTCACCGGCCTTAAGGTAGGCATGTCTGGCCTGTTCAAGAAACTTCACTGGTGATGGCGCTCGCTCAATTGCATAATAGTAACGCTTGATGAAGTTTTGCTTCTCATTCTCATCATTACCACCAAGTTTCCGGAGATTCTGGCTGAGATCATATCCGGCGTTATTTGCTTGTTCAACCATATTAGCCATAATTTTATCCTCCTTTCTAAATAACCATTGATCGTAAAGTTCAAACAGAATACTGATCTGATAAACCTCGTAAGAGTTGTCTCCCTTTAACCCCGCTGATAGAATAGAGAGAAGATAGCGGTAAACATGCTTACCTTCTGTCAGGGCATAGGCTGCACGAAGCACAGATAGTTTCTGTAACTGTGGAGCAGTTTCTGAAGCACGCCTAAAAAATACCTGCAAGGATTCAAAAAGTTTACCTCCTCTCTTTCCAGCATCCATGTTTCTCTTCAAGTGCATAAATAACTTTATAAAATATGCAGAACGGTCAATTGTAGTCTCTCGGAGAATAAAACTTTTCCCTCCACCACCAGTAGTGTCGCGTTTAAGAAAAAGGGACGTCTGAAATACTGCTCCTCGTTCATCGATGAGGCCCAAACTCTCAGATGCTTGAAGCAAATTTTTAGTATTTTGTGGTAGAAGCCGACTATAAAGATCATAGTAGAAAGATAATGTAAATAGAGGCATCCCTTCTGGCATTATTTTGAAAGCGCTTTCATAATTAACAGTCGTATGATCTGAACCAAGTACACGGGCAAGCCCACGCTTGCCGGAAAGCGTGCGGTAAAGCAGATGAGTAGCCTTAAGATTCCCGGGGACATAGGGAAGAATGTAATAAGTATCGGTGCCTCTGCGCCGATAAAAAAGAAGGAGTGGGCTGAAAAATGTGGCGAATCCGCACCTCCAGCATTTTTGAGACTCGTTGAATGAGGAGTGAAAACACCTATTTGCCTCTCTTCCTTCTACAAAGGGAATAAAATTTTTCGCTTCTCCTGAAAGCCATTTTTTAAGCTGATTGTTTTCATGATTTTCAATAGGAGAGAGACATGTTACACAATAAGTCTTAGATCTTGTGGTAACACCAATGTCACAAAATGATAACTTTCTACTCTCTTGAATAAAAAATGGGAAGCAACTATTTTTTCTTTTTTGGTATTTACGTTTCCTGCCTCTAATTCCATCTTTTATTTTCTTAAGCTGTTCCAAAACATTTTTTGGAAGCTCTTTGCCTTCCCCTTTATCTGTATATCGGGGAGATTTCAAGACAAGCTCAGCAGCAGGAATGGGCTTAACCATGGGAAAGTGAACGATGCCTTCATTTTGATTATAATAAACACCCTCCATTTTATTTATCTGATTTTCAGTTGAAACATCATACAGATTTAATCTAACCCACTCCAATGCATAGGATAAAGCTTGATCTATTTGTTTTTTCTTTCCTTCAAGCCTAAGAACATCTGGAAAGAGTTCAGCCTTGATTTTGGAATGTCCCTTTATTGTTTCTTCCCACCCGCCTAATCCACCGTTATTTCTTGGTACAGGCTTTTGTAACGTATCGTAAAGACCCGCAATTCCAGAGTCGATCCAATAATTACAAGTCCGTTCAAAAATTAATTCAGCCATATTTCACCACCGTTCCATATCCTCTGGATACAAATCTTCCTATCCCTATGTATTCAGGGATGTCAGTATTACATTCAAACATAACATCGAAGGGCATGAAAACCAGGTCGGCTTTTATCTTTATGGGTCTTAAATTTCTCATCTGTATAAGATTTGTTTTTATCCAATGATTAACTGTTACCCCACACCACTTGGCGGCAGTAAGAATGTGATCAGCAAGTCCTTTTTCGATAGATCTTCTTTTCTCATCAATAGACAAAGATTGGTAAGTTTTATACTTATCCTGATTTAAGGCTATGTATGGAGAGACATTTCTATAACACTGCATATCGGATAGTTGAAAACTTGCCTGTCTTATTGCTTTTGAAGATAATTCGAATTCTACAAATACCCCTTTGTGCCCCAATGGCATTGTTATGCTCTTTGGCCATTGAAATGAACGGGCAAAGTCAACTCCTTCATTCAGAGCTAAAATAAAAATCTCATTGTTTATTGTTTTAAACTGGAAAGGCGCTCCTCTACTTCTGTAAATTGATTTTCCATCTGGACGATGATTGTGAAACAGAGGGTGTGGGTAGTTATCAGCAAAATATTGCCTGACAGAACTTGAAAAAATGTCAAAACCAGCAGGTAAATCTTTAGGTTTATAATGTAGCAAATATAAGTTGCCGTTCATTTTGTCACATCCAATTAATACAGAATTGGTCATATCTGTTTCCCTTTCAAGTCGCCATGTTTCCCCTTATCAAGGCCCTCTCCTAAGGTTTTTTACTCTGTTTCTTGTTTTTGACAAAGAATCTTATTTTTTATATGAATTGGTTTTTTGGTTTGCCGTAATGGAATCGGATTATTGGCCATTTCTATCCCCTTGACGTATGATATTTTAATATCACGGAGAAATCTTGGTGTCAAGAATAAAAGTCGAGGGATGAGTAAAATTAAAGAAATTTTCAATATTCACTCAAATCCTATTATCTCATCCAACAACTTCTGACAGTGCCTACAGAAAGAAGAAGATTTTTTGTCTGTATCTTGGAGACTGTTAGAAAAATGCATCACACACTTTGCATCAGGGCAGTGCCTTAATCCGTAAGTGTGGCCAAGCTCGTGGACAGCTTCCTTTAGAGTCCGTTCTAAGAAAAGCTTTTTGTTTTCCGCAAGCCCATAGAAGCTTTGGTGCAGGCGAGAAAGGGAAATAATCGCAAAATGGCCTCCAAGCTCAGCTTCGCCAAAAACAAAATTCAATTGAGGTACATAAAGGTCAACATTGACTATAGCCAAAACCTTTTCATGCTTTGAAGGTGTTAAATGTCTGTGAAGGACTTGAAGAAGATGTGAGGAATAATATTGGTTGCGTCCGGGATTATAGGCCTTTTGGGGTAAAGGGATAGTCGTATAGATTTTCGTTCTACAAGAAAATGTTGCCTCTAATTTTTTTGTCAGGTCATCCAAAATCCAGGATTCTATATCGCCTATGGGAATAATTGTGATAATTCTTTCCATTCTAATTGAATACGATGGAGCAGCCGTTGTTAGAGGGAAATATAGTAAAAGCAGTGTAGAAAAAACATATGATAGAAATTCCTTCCACTTTTTGCCTTTTTTATTTTCCAATTATTTATTGAATCTTTTTGTAATTTTAATATTTCCTCATACCGAAAGCAATCTATTGTGTGATCATTAACCATGCCGACAGCCTGCATGAATGCATAACAAATGGTTGGCCCTACGAATTTAAAACCTCTCTTCATTAAATCCTTACTCATGGCATCTGACTCAGGAGTCATTGAAGGTATCTCATTGACATTTTTCCATGCGTTTTTCTTTGGCATTCCACCTGTAAACTGCCAGATATAGGAATCAAAGCTTCCGTATTCTTTTTTTACAGCCAGAAAAGCCTTGGCGTTTTGGATCGAAGCTTCGATCT
>JAYEJL010000041.1:0-3626 GCA_034660555.1 Thermotogota bacterium | reverse complement strand
CTGATTTGCAATTAGATCTTTCGGATACTGTTCTGCGCGAACCCTTAAAAGTTATATTAAAAGGGTTCGTTGGTGATGAAGAATATACAGCCGCTGTTATTGATGATATAAGAAGTGAATAAAGTTTTTTTAAATAGGTCTATCAATTGACTTTAAAGCCAATTGATAGATTATTCTATCTTAAATTCTTTAGTGGGATGATTGGTGTAATTAATGACACGACCTTCCCAGGTACGAATAGTAATGTATTCTTTTCCCCTTGAAATGAGGTATTCTGGAAGAATGGGTGTTTTGCCATAACCCCCAGGGGCATTAATAATATAAGTGGGAATTGCTAAACCTGAGGTGTAGCCTCGCAAGTATTCCATAATTTCCAATCCATCATCCACAGATGTGTTGAAATGCGTTGTACCCTTTACATGTTTTGCGTGGAAAATATAATAAGGTCTTACTCTTACCTTTAACAATTCCTGATTTAGCAATTTCATTACGTGCTTATCGTTGTTAATTCCGTTTAACAGAACGGCTTGATTTCCCAATGGTATTCCGGCATTAGCTAGCTTCTCACATGCTTCTTTTGCTTCAACAGTAATCTCTTTAGGATGATTGACATGGGTGTTGATAAACAGCGGATGGTATTTTTTCAACATGGTAATCAAATCATCCGTTATACGTTGTGGCATTGTAACAGGAGTTCTAGAGCCAATTCGGATTATTTCCACATGTTCAATTTTTCTTAGTTTTGACAGGATGTTTTCAAGAAATGCATCCGTCATGGTCAAAGGATCTCCACCGGTGATTAAAACATCACGTATTTCTTCGTTTTCTGCGATATAGTTAATTGAATTTTCAATTACGGATATAGGCTGGGGCAGGTCTTCTTCTCCGATATTACGCCTTCTTTGACAATGCCGACAAAACATGGCACATTCATTGGTCACATTAATAATCAAACGATCCGGATAACGTCTCGTAACAGTCCCTGCAGGGTTTGTCAATTGTTCGTTCATGGGGTCTAATTTTCCTTCTTTATCTACATTTTCGAATATCGTTGGGACTGCTTGTAATCTAATCGGACAATAGGGATCCTTTTCATCCATCAGACTGGCATAATAAGGGGAAATAGCCCAACGGTATCTCTCCCCGACTTTTTCAATATCTCTTTTATGCTTTTCAGACAAGAGTACAATTTGAGAAAGAAGAGAAACATCGTCTATTCGATTGGCCAATTGCCAATGATAATCGTTCCATTGTTCCTTGGTGCAATTTAATGCATCCATGATTCTTTCTCTGTTTTTTTTGTTTTGCTCTGTTAAATTCATGCCTTTTTTAATATGTTTTTTTGCCTCTAAAAAATCGGCTATTCTTGCTTTTAATTCAGCTGCTCTTTCCAGCGAAAATTGTTGCTTGGACTTATTAAGTCCGTTTTTCTCCACATCAACCACATAACCACCTCCTGAAGAGTTTGGTATCCTTCCTGTATATAAATCATTCAAAAGAATAAAAATATAGATTTGTTTATATTATCATCAAATCAGAAAAGCAATCGCAGTATGCCCCATAAGATTATAGCTTATTCCCAAAGATATGTCAAATTGTAAAAAATGTTTTTTTATTTTGAAATTGTATATTCATTGCCCGATTTGGTATAATGAACTTAAGTAAACTGAAATTAAGATTAGAGGTGAATGAGGATGTCTATCGGGAAGAAATTGTTATTAGGCTTTGGTATGATTATTGTGTTGTTATGATGATTTCTTATCTTTCAAGCCAGAGTATTAACTCTGAAGGAGAAAGTATTGTCGTTCAAGCGAAAGATGCAAGGACAGAATATTCAAAGTCTAAAGACATAGATGTCTTTGAGTCAGATTTAAAAGATATGATGCAATATGTACTTCGATTGGGATATGTTACGAACATAGAAGAACAGGAGAAAATGTTTGAAAAATATCAGAAGTTGTTTGTTGGAATACAAGAGCTTGCAAAAGAAAATGGTTTTTACTCACTTTTCGAAGCTGGATTGATTCAACTAAACGAAAGTGTGGAGCAAATTTTCACGCAAAAGGGTTCTGAACTGGTGGCTCTTTCTGAACTAGCATCTGATAGTGCAGCAGCAGATGAAATTAGGGTACAGTTGGAAGATTTTTACATAACAGAAGAAGAATCACTGTCAAAAGATGACATGAACGTCGTTATGTTCATTCAGAAATTGCAACAGATGAAAGAAGTATATCGTTCACTGAGACAGCCAGATGAAACAAAGGAAAACGAGATTAGAAAAACACTATTAGAAGCAGGACTAGATGAATTAACCCTTATGGAGATAGGGGTGTTGTGGGACAATGAAGTGTTGGGGGGCCTCCGATTACTGGATTTCCCATGTTAATTCTATGTGCAAGAGAATTGATGGCTCATGATGGTAATTATTCTGATTTTAACTCGGACTTGAAGCAAGCTAAACAAGATATCTTAGATTATATGACACTAAAAACGCAATTTGGTTATACAACTTATGATGCTGTAACTTTGATTTTTGTTCCCTTATCCGTTGAGTTATGCGAAAATAAACACTCAAAATATTTTTCTCGATTGAAAAGTATTATAAAATAGATGCAATCAGCAAACAAGGAGGAAATAATGAAGATTTCGACAAAGTTATTAGTGGGTTTTACGGTAATTATAATAATATTAGTGCTGGTATTGTTAGTTTCGACCATATCTAACAGAGATATTGTCCAACATGCGGATGCCGTTATTAATCAAACGGATGCTTCTGAAAGTGAATTACTGGAATTCAGTAAATACAATGAACTGGACGATGGTATTAAAGAAATGATTCAAACAGTGCTGAATTTAGGTTATGTATCAACTATACAGGAAAAGGAACAAGTACAACAGCAATATCAAACTTCCGTAGAAAACATGAAGGCCTTAATTTCAGGATCCGAGAATGAGGAAGATTATCTTAAGATTGTTGGAGAGATAGAAGAACGTGTTCAAGAGGTTTTTGATTATAAGGAAAGTGAGATTTTATCTCAAAGAGAATTGGTCAATAATCAAGAAAAACTCAAACAATTTCAGGAATTAAAGGGCACATATTCTGAACAGATAAAGAAGATGCAATCAGTTGACATACAAAAAGTTGAAAAAACCGTTGAATCCTTTAAGGCTATAAAAGAAGAACATGTGGATCTGAAAAAACCCACCGATGAACAAAAACAGATGTTGGATGAAGAACTCATCAATCGGACCAACATTGGACAATTTACACTATATGAAATAGAGGAAATTTGGAAGCCTGAGTATTTGGACGTAACTATAAAAGAGTTCGCTGATTTAGAATTCATAACCCGTAATATCATTATCAAGCCGGAAGACTCGGACGAACTTTTACCAAAAGCGGTTGAAATAGCTGAAAAGATCAACAGTAACATCAATTTCCAGGTTATGTTTGGTTCTGCTCTGTACCAGCCCGTATCCGCTCAATTAATAGCCATAACACTCAATGATTACATAGAATCGTTGGAGGAAATGATAGGGATTATCAAAGAACAGGAAGAAAATGAACGTTCTATAATGGCTATTCAGGATCAGATCGAAGAGAGCAACCGGCAAGTTGATGAAAA
>JAYEJL010000040.1:0-3693 GCA_034660555.1 Thermotogota bacterium | reverse complement strand
ACACAAACCAGTTGTTTATATTTATGATACAAAGGATAAATCACTGGAAGAGCATTTCATTCCAATTGAACCAATAGAAAAAGTATTTGATTTGTCTAATATTGAAAAAGAGAAAAAGGAAAATAAGGAACTGGAAGCTTTTGTCAGGCATTTAAAAAGCGACAAAAAGATTGAAGGTCTTGATTATGCTAAAAACTTAAAGAGCTATTTAATGTCAAATAAAAAAACAATAGAACAAGAAACTTTAGACATTATAGGGGAGGTAATGATATAATGGACATCACAAAAAAGTTAGACGAACTGGAAAAAGAAATCGAATCAGCAAAAGAGGACAAAGCAAGATTAGAAGGCACGATTGAAACTATGACAAAACAGTTAGAGGAACGATTTGGTGTTACCTCTTCTAAAGAAGCAACAGACTTATTAAAAGAAGTCAAAGGAAAGATTGATAAAGTAGAAAAAGAACTTAACGAAAAAATAGAAGAATTGAAAGAGGACTACGAATGGTAATATTTAATAGAAGTAGATGTTACAATGGAGGGAATAAACATAAATTTGAATCCCGATTTAATAAAAGTATTCCAATTATAGACAAACAATTAGCCACAGCACTTGCAGCACATTTTCCACAACTAGACCCATATGTAGGAATTAATAATATGTTGTATAATATGGCAAGTATGGAATATGTATATGATATTTGTGTGTGGTGTGGTAAAACAATTAGGAAGTAGAAAAGATAGAAAGTTTAATTGTGCGGGTGACTGATGGTAGTACCCTTGCGCCCAGCGAGGTGGTGGTGGTTCAACTCCACCCATCCGCTTAACTAAAAATTGGAGTCTTAAATGGAAATAAGTCAAGAGGATTTTGAAAAAGTAATTGAATTTGTTTATAAACGGGGTGCTGCCAGACCATCTAGTTACTTTGTCTCAGATGAGGAGATTAAGCACACTATTGCTGATGTCTATGCCTTTCTTAAAAATGATATCACTGAATTGGAGACAAAAGATGAACCTAAATGAATACAATCAAATTAAAGATTCCTTCATAGAAGCTAAAGCAAGGAAAGCTTTATTAGAAGAACAGCTTGTTTCTCTTAATGAAGAACACAGCTATCAAGACAACAGAGCTAAACATGCAGAGAAAGCAAGATTGATTTTTCAGTTAGTTGCTAAGAAGACTCAAGAGAATCTTGAATTTCATATCTCTAAGCTCGTTACAACTGCTCTTGCTGCTGTCTTTCCTGATAATATAGAGTTTGTAGTCAGGATTGAAGCAAAACGGAACAAAACCGAGTGTGACTTACTATTTAAAGAGTTCGGAGAAGAATATAAACCATTAGAAGGGTCAGGATTTGGAGCTGTAGATATTGCTTCCTTTGCTTTAAGGATTGCTTTTTGGTCTTTAAGGAAGAATAGACCTACTATGATATTAGACGAACCAATGAAAAATGTTTCCCCTGATTTGCATCACAAAGTTTCTGATATGTTACAAATGATTTCAACTAAATTAGGGATACAGATTATAATGGTATCGCATCAAGAGGATGTGAATATAGCAGCAGATAAAACTTTTACAGTGTCAAAGAAAGGAAAATACAGTGAGGTTTCTTAAATGGGAGAAATGGCAAACAAACTTTTTAATAGACTCTTATAATAGAATGAGCAATCAAGAAATAGCAGAAGAAATAGGAAGGACAGTTAATTCAGTTGTCTGGAAACTTAATTCTATGGGCTTAAAAAGAAGTAGTAATTATAAAATAAAAAGTACAAGTAAAGCAGTTATGGCGAGAAGGAAACTATTTAGAGAATGGGATAGAATGTGGACTTTGCCTACAGTTTTTACAATAATCTAATTGGTTTTTCATGGATGTCAAACTTTTGAAACTCCCCAGGTCTGGCAGCTTTGCCTTCAGGGAGAATACCAGTGGCAACCATTGCCATATGATAGTACTCCGAACAAAAAAACTTCTTGGCATCCTGATTAACCTTTCCAAACATATTTTTTAATAAACTGTGGTAATCATATTTAGTCCCAATACGCTCAAGTGACCATGCTGCTATTTTATTCCTGTAGGGGTCATACTCTGGTTTTAACCTGCTCCAAAATACATCACCTTTGAAATCTTCTAATCGCATAGATATAAGATTGAGAACGATTCCATGTTCCAGAGCTTCAAGTACAAACCTACGATTTTCCAGTCCTTCAAACCTGTCCAGATTGAGCAAAATAGAACTGTGGTTCACCTGTTTTTTTGTAAAAAACCTAATAATTCTGCCAATCATGGAAGCGGAGCCCCATTCAATCAGGTCTCCGCTTTTCATGAATTTCCGTAATGCTTTATATTCACTAAGTTTTTCCATAACTTATCGCTGCTCTTTTCCATACTCATAAAGTTTGTGGGCTACGGACAGGATGCCTCCAGGGTATTTTGAAATCTTGTCTGGTAGTGCCCCTATAAGTATATCCAGGGCCCCTAAAGCAATTCCGATTCCTACCCAATTTGCTAATAACCATTCCATTTTGTTTTCTCCTCCTTAATTAGTAATAGTTAGATTAATTCCTTCTTTGAAACTGCTTACAGCTATATCAAGCAATTTAGTATCAAAGTGTGTTCCTGTTTCATCAGGAATAACAATTTTAAGCAAATCAACCAATTCAGCTACAAGAATCACTGTCTTGCTTGTTTTGCCATATTTTTCATAAGCATATTTTATAGCCACATTTATTGCAACATCCTTGAGCTTGCCATCTTCTATGGTTTCAAGATAGGTGAGATAGGATAATGCTTCTTGGACATCATCAGGACATTCAAGAGCAAGCGTAATTCCAGCTATTCTTGCCAGTTTTTTAATTGTATATTCCTGGGTTTCCGTGGTTTGTAATCCGACACAACCCACAAATAAAAATATTGAAATTACTACAAATAGTTTCTTCACCTTTTACCTCCTTTGTTAATATTTTTGTTAAATGAAATTGTTACAAACATATACAATTTATTTCTTACGTCCTTTTCCACTACCCCTGCCCTTTCCCCTACCATATCCAGGTCCCCCTTTGTTGCACCCTCCAACGTTTTTATTTTTAGCTACTCCCCTACCACTTCCGTCTTTCTTTGGTGTTCCTTTAGCCATAGTAAAACCTCCTTTGTTTAAGAATTAATAATTTTCCTTAATTGTAAGGTGAAATTCATTTACTCCTGTCATTATATTCATAAATGATTTAAAAGTGATCCCAGAATTAAGTACAGCTCTGTCTCCTTTGAGTTTACCAAAATACTGTGCAAGAATAACACATCCAGCTGTGTGAGCGCTTATATTTCCAGCGTGGAAAAGAACATAGCTTCGGTTAGGAACGTTTGTTATTTGGAATGTATCAGGATATTTTGCTGATGAATATCTTTGGCATAAATATTGTTGTGCTGGAATAGATGATACATTCCTTTGATTTTCAATGTCTGCTGGTTCAAGTGTGGCACAAAATACCTCAGAATCTATTAATAATACACCAAAAGTACCATACTGAAAATTCTCTTCCAATCTTATCAGTCTGACTGTTTTCATAATATCCTCTAAATCTCTTCCCACCGTTTTATTTGCTGTTCGGCATGTTTAACAGTGTTCAATAACTCTTGAAGGAGTAAAGGTTTAACAAAGTAATCGGTGAACCCCACACGTAGACAATCATCTAACA
>JAYEJL010000039.1:0-3771 GCA_034660555.1 Thermotogota bacterium | reverse complement strand
GTATGCCTGCCATAGCTTCAGGTATAAGAAGTGCAGCTACAATAAATATTGGAACAACAGCTATAGCTGCAGCCATTGGTGCCGGAGGTTATGGAGAAACAATTTTTGTTGGGCTCCGCTTGATGAACTCTCCTATGATTTTAGGTGGATCTATACCTCTGGCTATTTTAGCCATCATAATTGATACGCTTCTTGGATTTGTAGAAAAGGGCGTAACTTCTAAAGGACTACAGCTTAAAAAAGCAGATTTGTAACTTATAAAATTTCTTAGGAGGTGAACTGTTTTGAAAAAGTTACTATTAGTATCTTTGTTATTAGTTGGAATTACTTTTATGTTTGCCGCTCCAACTCTAAAAGTTGGTGGCAAGAACTTTACTGAGCAGTACATAGTCAGTAGTATGATCGCAAAATTGTTGAAGGAAGAAGGATTCAATGTCAGATTGAGCACCGGAATGAGCTCATTTGCAGCCAGACAGGCTCTTCTCACAGGTCAGACAGATATCTATGCTGACTATACGGGAACTGCCTGGGTTACATACTTGAAGCATGAAGATATTATTAGAAACCCTCAAGAACTATATGAAGCAGTAAAGAAAGAAGATTATGAGAAGAATGAAATCGTTTGGTTAGGTATGTGCAACTTCAATAATACTTATGCTCTTGCAGTACCTAGAGAATTTGCCAATGAAGCTGGTTTGAATACTCTTTCCGATCTGGCAGAATATGAAAAAACGCACGATCTTAGTTATGGTATTGACTTTGAATTTTTCCAGAGACCTGATGGTTTCCCTGCCATGGCTGAAACATATGACATGAATGTGAATAAAAGCCAGGTAACAGCTATGGAGATTGGTATGACCTATGAAGCTGTTAACAGAGGACAAATAGATGTAGCTATGGTATTTGCAACAGATGGAAAATTAATGAAATATGATATGGTCATCCTCAAAGATAATAAAAACTTCTTCCCTCCATATAACCTTGTTGTTACTGTAAGAAAAGAAGTACTTGATGAATATCCAGAGATCGAGGATGCTGTTAGGCCACTTGCAATGTACCTTAACCAGGATATTATGATTAGGCTTAACTATCTTGTTGATGCTAAAGGTTATGAACCCAACGAAGTAGCAAAGATGTATCTTGAAGGATTAGGTCTAATAGGAGAATAAAACTAAATGATTCTAGAAAAAGGACCGCAAAAGCGGTCCTTTTTTTATGGTATCCCCTTTTTCTAAATTATTTTTCAATAATTATATTCAGATAATACTGAGATAATAATTGAATTTTATTCTTTTAGTAGCCTGAATTTGGAGGGATATTATGGAAAGAAAGATTCTAGTGCTTATAGTAGTTTTGTTAAGTTTGTTAGCGTTTAGTCAGACACTGGTAATTAAGAGTTCTAACACGGTTTATCCAGTAGATCAAGCATGGGCTGAGGCTTTTCAGAAGGAACATCCAGATGTTAGTATTACACTCGAGGGCGCAGGTTCTTCTACAGGAATTAAAGCACTGTTTAACAATCAAACGGATATATCAAATTCCAGTAGATGGTTAAAGGATGCAGAGCTGCAACAGATGTTTGAAGAAGGTAGTTATTTTATTCCATTTATTGTTGGATATGACGGAATAGCAATAATTGTTAACCCATCACTGCCTTTAGATTCTATAACCATCAATCAACTCAAAAAGATTTACACTGGAGAGATAGTTACCTGGAAACAGATCAACCCTGATTTGCCAAATACACGTGTTGTTTTGTATTCAAGAGACACTGCCAGTGGTACTTTTGAGTACTTTGTTGAACATGTTTTAGAAGGTGAAAGGCTTGTCCCCTATACTCAGATGCTTCCATCCAATCGTGCAGAAGTTGAACAGGTAAGTCAGAATGAAAATGCAATTGGTTATGTTGGAATGGCATACATAACAGATAAAGTTAAGGCACTGAATGTTGAAGGAATCGAACCAACTCTAAAAAACGTGAATACCGGGAAATATCCTATCTCAAGGCCGTTATTTATGTTTCTTGATGCTACAAATGTCCTTCCAACAGGTTTATCCTGGGAATACTTACAGTTTGGGCTTTCTCCAAAAGGGCAGTCTTTTGTCCTTGATGTAGTTTATGTAAATGCTTACGGGACGGATAAATAGTACTTGCTGCAAAACATAAGAATGAACTAATTAAGTTTGTTGTTATTATAGCCGGTTTGTTTACAACCCTGGCGGTTTTTGGAATTTATTATTTTATTATATCAGATGGAGTACGCATATTTACGGAAGTAAGTCCTAAAGAATTTTTTATGAGTCCATTTTGGTATCCAACTTACTCAAATCCTGAATTTGGGATACTGTCACTATTGTCTGGAACTCTAAGTGTAACCGGTTTAACAGTACTGATAAGCATCCCTTTAGCGTTTGTAATAGCCATATACATGGGTTCTTTCTCAAGTACTACTTTTAGAGTTCGTTCAGGTTCATTTTCGAATTAATGGCGGGAATACCATCCGTTGTTTTAGGTTCTTTCGGACTTCGATACGTTTCCGAATGGTTAATGGATCATTTCCCGAACATGTGGACCGGACTGAATATTCTTAATGCGTCATTAATGCTTTCTATACTTGCTATGGCCTACTTCATAACGCTTATGGAAGACGCTATATGAAGTGTTCCACGCGACCAAAAACAAGCATCACTGGCACTTGGAGCAAATCTTACAAGTACAATCTTTAGGGTAATTATCCCGCAGGCTAAGAATGGGATAATAAACGCGATAATTTTAGGAACAAATAGAATCATAGGCGAAACGATGATTGTTCTGATGATTGCTGGTGGTTCTGCTATGATACCTTCAAATATATTTGTCCCTGTAAGACCTCTAACAACAATTGCAGGCGAGATGGGTGAAGTTGAATTGAACGGTGTTCATTATAATGCTTTATTTATGATAGGTGTAGTTATTCTACTTATTTCAACAGTATTTACGATTATTGCTATGAAACTTCAAAGGAATGATAATAATGCTGATTGATAAATTAATAAAGTATATATTTATGTTTGTGACAGGAGTAATAGCTTTCGGAATAATTGGATTGATTCTTTTTCTGGTTTTGCAGGGTGTAGATAATATTTCATGGAGTTTTCTAACAAAATTTCCTGAAAATTCTATGGCTTCTGGAGGTATATTTCCAGCATTAGTAGGATCGTTTAGTTTTCTTATAGTTGCAATGATTTTTGCAATTCCAGTAGGGATTCTTGGCGCAATTTATCTAAGCGAATACAGTAAGGAGAATATCTTTAAAAGAATTGTTTTGACATCGGTAAACATCCTTGCGGGGATTCCATCAGTTATTTTTGGGCTATTTGGACTGGCTCTTTTTTGTATAATGTTAGGTTTTGGAACTTCTGTAATTGCTGGAGGCTTAACTCTTGGTATAATGTCTTTACCGTACATTATATCCAGTACACATGAAAGCTTGCGTTCTGTACCTGATTCATATAGAAAAGCCTCTTATGGCTTAGGAGCAAATAAAGCTCAGACAGTATTTGGAGTTGTTGTACCATCTGCAACATCAAGGATAATTACTGGAATAATAATTGCAGTTGGAAGAATAATTGGAGAAACAGCCCCCATATTATTTACTGGAGCTGCATTTTATATTACCAAGAATCCTTCGAACCTTTTTCAGCCAACAATGGCCCTTCCAACACATATTTTTGTTTTATCAACAGTGTACTCAGAAGAAGTAACTCCTAAACTTGAAGGGACGATTTCAG
>JAYEJL010000038.1:0-19052 GCA_034660555.1 Thermotogota bacterium | reverse complement strand
GAAGGGTAGAAAAGGTACATCTGTTGTTACTATAAGAGATGATGTTGAAAACGCAGGAGCTAGCTTTGAAAATAAAGAAGTGGTAGTTGATCGCAACTGGGTGAGTGCAAGACATCCTGGAGATCTCTATATTTGGATGAAAAAATTCGTAGAAGTGCTAAAGAATCTTTAATAAAAAACAGCCTGTCAACCGAAAATACAGGCTGTTTTGTTATATGAATAAACAAAAGTGTAGTAAACTTTCTTTGATAGGTAAAATAATAGAGACTGCTTCATAAAAAAATCGTATGGGGAGGTGATAAAATGGCAGAAAAGAAAGCGTTGTTGGTTTATTATTCTTATGATGAATTTACAAAGAAAATTGCTGCGTCAATAGCACATGAAATTGGAGCAGATATTCAAAGACTTGTACCAAAAGAAAAGGGAAAGAGATCTTTCTATCAGCATGTAGAAAACCCTGAACAATTTGAAGGTTATGAAAAAGATGAGGATAAAGAGGAATATATCTGGGGTCAGGAATCGGTAGAAATGGATGCAAAGCCCGAAATTGAAAAGCTGACTTATAATCCAGATGATTATGATTTGATTGTTCTTGGAACTCCGGTTTGGACACTGACATATGCACCACCCTTCAATACATTCTTTGATCAGCAAGATTTTATTAACAAGGATGTTGCTTTGTTCTGTACACATGAGGGAATGGCAGGAGACACCTTCGATGATTTTGAGGAAATACTCGAAGGTAATAATATTATCAGTGTAGCAGAGTTTCAGAGTACGAATGATTTGGAATATTTAATTAAAAAAGCTCGTGACTGGGCCAGAAAACTATTAAATTTTTGATCAATTAACTAGAAAATTCTGTGCTTGACTAAGATTATGAACGTACAGTCATCCCATGAACCAAGACAGAGATAATTGTTATCTATACTGTTATGTGCAAGATATCCCCCGGGTTTATCACCATTAAATCGGCTTATGTAATACTGGCGATTTGTGTTTTCATATATATTATCTCTGTTTCTGGTAACAAAAGCACTATTGATTTCATCAACTTGTAGTCCGATATCATTGCAAAACGCTTCAATATCATTCCCATAAGTTTCTTTAATATCTTTCCAGTCAGCTAAAACAGCAGTTGAACCAAATTCTGCTTTTGCTTTTGCCAGTAAGTCAGAACTGCAATGGTACTTATTTGTCGTCAAAGAATATCTGTATAAATTCATTATAGAACAACTGACTAAAAACTCAGAAGACTTGCTAGACCATCTATTATGTTAATTATTTATTGTTAGTTTGAAGCTGTATAATAATAATGGAGGTGTTGTTATGAATGGTCCTGTACTTGATATCATGGTCGAGATACCTAAAGGAAGCAGAAACAAGTATGAATATGATAAGAAGAGAAAACGAATAAGATTTGACAGGACACTTTTTTCAGCAGTCCATTATCCAAGTGACTACGGTTACATATTGAATACACTGGCACAGGATGATGATCCCCTGGACGCTCTGGTTCTCGTCTCAGAACCAACTTTTCCCGGTTGTTTAATAGAAGCGGTGCCGGTCGGGGTTTTTAAAATGTGGGATGAGAAAGGAATCGATGAAAAGATATTGTGTGTGCCCGTGAAAGATCCGTTGTGGAATCATATCTCCAATTTAAACGAAGTTCCCCCTCATTTATTGAGAGAGATAGAGCATTTCTTTTCAATATATAAAGAACTGGAGAATAAAGAAACGGGCAGTGAAGGCTGGGGTGATAAAGACGCTGCTATTGAAATAATAAACGATTCAAGAAAAAGGTTTGAAGAATTCAAAAAGAAAAATAAAACAGAAAATAATCAGGGAAGATAGTTTGAAAGTTAAGTGCTAAAAATTTACAATTAATGTTAATTTATGGAATAACGTTTCAGCTATTTACCAAAAGGACATAGATTTAAACTGATTAACCACTAAATATTTATACAAAAGAATTTTCGAGTATGTACTGAAAAAAACTAACATTAAAACCCTCGCTGAAATGACTGTTCTTTGATATTTAGGGGGTGTGGGAATGAAAAGAGAGATTCCGTTATTCTTCATTATACTTGTAATAATCTCATCGATGACTTTTTCTTCATTAACTATCCACAGTATAGATCGCAGTGATTTTCCATTCGTTAGATTGAATATAAGCGGAGAAAGGCTTTCATTTAAAAATATTGAAATTTTTGAAGAAGGTATACCGGCTAAAATTAAATCGATTGAGATACATTCGAGTGTTCTCAGAAAACCTATTGATATAGTGCTGGTTATAGATAATTCAGGTACGATGGAACCGAGAATGAATTATGTAAAGAATAAAGCAGATGAGTTGTTAGAAAAAATGTCAGGGCAGGGGTATAATGTCAGATTCTCAGTTATGGGTTTTGGTTCAGAGGTCAACACGGAGTTTACCGGTGGTTTTTCTCACTTCACTTATTCCGTGGAGCAAACAAAGAGATGGATAGAAAAAGCAGCCAGCTTTCGTGGAGGCAGAAATGAGTGTCAGATAGAAGCATTGAGAGTGGCATCAAATTATGATTTTAGATACTCTGCTTCAAAACTGATAATTCTTTTTACCGATGAAGATACGAAGCAAAACAAAATCAATGAATTTGCTATTAATGAACTTAAAGAAAATATTATAGACAGTGATATAACGATCTTTATTTTTTATTCTGATCCTGATAAAAGGTTCAATGAACTTACAAATTTGAGTGGAGGGATATTGTTCCCGTTTAACGGTGGGAATTTTGTGGAAAGAATAGATGAAATGTTTATGTTCTACGAATTTTACGCAACCATAGAATATGTAACTCAGCTTTCCTTTCCAGATTTTTCTTCCGGTGAACAGATTACCGTAAAGGTAATGAATAAAGAAACGGATAGTTCTGTTTCTAACGATTACTTAATTCCAGAAATCGAAAAAATAGAAGATATTGAAATAGTATCCGTTATTACAGTTGATTTTCCTGCTGTAACAGCAAATGTAAATGTAACAACATCTGGAGAAAAACAGCTCGAATTTTTCAACATCACGGAAAATCAAAATAAGGTTGAGCCAGTAGCAATCGAATCACTTGATTGTATTAAGAAATCCACAGCTGATTTTCTGATTGTTCTCGATACAACATCCAGTATGATTCAGGAACTTGGTGATGTAGTAAGCAACCTCAAAGAATTTATCAATGCACTTGAAAGTTCACATATAGATGCGAGAATAGGACTTATTACTTTTGGTGATGAGATAAGAGTGCGCGAAGGGTTTAGCAAAGATTTTGAGTACATAAAGAATATTTTAGAACAGCAGGTTGCCTATGGGGGAGGAGACGTCCCGGAAATAGCTTTAGATGCTTCATATTATGGTTTATCAATGAATTTTAGAGAAAGTGCACAGAGATTCATGATTCTTATTACCGATGCTAAACCTCATTATTTAGGTGATGGTACTGAATTATCTCAAGTAACTGCAGAAGATGTAAGAAACAAATTTTCAGCTTCGAAGACCAGTCTGATTCTTGTAGGACCGCTAAATATTGCTGAATTTGAGGAGTTGACTCGGGTAATTCCTGGTGGTTTTCGCAATATTAAAAGCAAAAAAGGCTTTGGGGATGTTGTTAACAAAATTTCAACTGAAATAACTACCCGGTATAGAATTAAATATATTTCTCCAGACACAGAATTCGGAACAGAAAGATTACTCAGTGTTGCCTATGGAACTATCGGCGCAACCACAACATACACATCACCAGGTCCTCCAAACTAAATATAAGCCCATGAAATGAATTTGTGCGAACCCTGCAATCCAGAAGATATTTATGTGCATATCAAAAGAGAATCTCCAGAGGGAACTGCCAGTGTGCCTTTTTGTCAGGTGCCTCTGGAGAAGTTAAAGATAAAAAAGTGGTTGTCTTGAAAAGCCACTATTTTTTTATTTTATATCAGGAAATAGCAGCATTTTTTCGCTTGTAAACAACGTTTTGATTTCATCCGTTGCTACATCATAACTTACAAGATTCGATTCAGTTTCTGTGTATGTTGTAAAGTAAACATTTCCATCTCTAACGACAAGCTGATTTATTGGAGCCGGAACAAGGATCATGGATTCTTCGATGACTTTATCCATATGATCTTCAAGTGAGTATATGTGTACCCTTACCTTCATAATGTCCTGAAAAAGCTCTTCAGTCGATTCAAGATACATCAAAGTGTCATCGTCTATGAAAGTTGCTGAAACTGCTGTGTTAGAGGTTAAAAGTGGTTTATTTGGTTTTATCCCTTCAATATTTCCTTCGCTGTTAATTACATAGATTTCCCCGTTATTTCTTACGAAAACCTGTTCATAATAAAGGTCAGATGAAAAGGTTTCAGTTATTGTGCCTGTTTGTGTATCGAGAATGTAAAAGTTGTAATCGTAATCACAGAATGCAAAGTATTTTCCGTTAGCAGACCAGGAAGTGTTGTAATCGTAATAATCTATCTGCAGATCCCATCTAACCGAAAGATCTTCATTTATACAGGTAAGAATTCCATCATAATCATTTACCAGTATTAAAGTGTCTTTTAAAGGTGAAGTAATGAAAAAGGAATAGTTTGTCCAGGTTTCTTTGGTTTCGCCTTCAAAAATAATCATTTCTTGTTCAAAGCCAGATGAATAAATAATTCCGTCACCAAAGAAATTTCCGTATATAACATTGGAAAATCGAGAAATTTGTTCTCCGTTCCTGTTCATTAAAACAAGCTGTATCTTTTCGCTTGTAGGATTAAACTCGGTTAGCAGGAATAATTCATCATAACCGGATATAAGTTCATTAATTGGTACAGGTTCAGGCAGGTCTTCGAGATATGTAGAGATCCAGTAAATTTCAGGATGCTTTCGAACAAAGTCTTGCAGATTAAATTGTAGCGTTTGTGTGGATTCTGAGGTTACAACTGCACCGAAAATGTCAATAAGGTATTCTGGTATTTCAACGTAGTACATTACATCAAGATATTCATCAAATTTTTTAGAAGATGCAATTGATTGACCGTGTTTAAAGTTCTTTAAGGCTGATTCCAGATCTTTGTTATGTGTATTAATAATTCCGAGCATGAAATAATAATCAGGGCTTTCCTGTAGTGAGTCTTTGTATTCATTGAGTAATCTTTTGACTTCATCAAAATTTTCGTCTTTTAAAACAGAGGTTATATACGGTATGAGATACTCGGTATTACCTCTTTCATACAACAACTCGCCCAGCAGTTTGGTGACATCGGTGTAATGTGTGCCTTCATACTCAGCATACCGTTCTTCCAGGAAGTTATCCACGTCCTCAAAGGCTCCTGCAATGTTTAGAATGGCTTCCTTTTTAACCTCATCGCTTAAGTACAAATAATACAGTTCTGAAAAAAATTCGTGGACAATTCCTAAATTGGGGTTATGAATAAGAAAATATGTGTAAAGGTCAAGTTCTTCCTGGTCCAGATATTGTTCAGAAGCATAACGCGCAGCCTGTAAGACAAATGGCAGCAATCTAGCTTCTGGTTCTTCAACTCTATTGATTACAGATATAACTGTATCAATATAGGCATAATAATCTTCTTCATCTTCATAAATTTCAAGTAACTTTGAGAGTGACTCATAATCACCCGGGTCATTTTCGACAATTTGCTTTAATGTTTCCACATCAACTCCATTGGCATAAGCAAATAGTGAAAAACAGATCAGTAAAATAATAAAGATTTTTTTCATCTAATCACCTCCTGACTGAGCTTACCATTTTAAGATAAGAACATAGAACAATTTGCTGGAGTTAAATCAGGATTCTATTTAAACGGTTTTCGAAAAGGTTTGATACATAAAGCCTTTGAAAAACTACTTTACACAGTGAAAATCATTTAGGTTATAATTTTTTATGATGTTACCAATGGTATCGTTATCTTGAAAAATATGAGGTGATTGAATGAGAATAATGATCGATATGGATGATGTTTTGACAGATTTCAATAAAGCATTCCTTGAAGTAGCACATGAAATGTATGGAACACCTGTAGAGGTAGAAGTTAATGAATGGGACTTCTGGAAGAATATCCCTGAGTTGACACTTGAGAAGGAAGAAAAAGTATGGGAGAGGATAACAAACACTGAAAACTTCTATGAAACCCTTCCTTTATATGCTTCCAATGAAGATCTTGAAAGACTTTCAGTTATTTTAAAGGAAGGAAAACACGATATCTATTTTATTACATCCCGTTTTCCCATAAAGGGACGATCGGTACAGGCTCAATCCCAGAAATGGCTTGAGAAACATCTGGGTGTTTCGGGTTCTGTAATTGTTTCTTCAAATAAAGGTGAATTGTGCAGAGTTTTGGGAGTTGAAGCAGCAGTGGATGATGCACCACATCATATTACAAACTTGATTGAGCACGGAATAAATACATACATTCTCGACTGGCCATATAATCGTGATATAAAACACAGGTTGAGAGTAAAGAGTCTAGGGGAGTTTTTCAACAATATTTTGGTGTAAGGGGTGTTGAAATATGTATAAAAAAATCTTTTTGATTACTATTATTTTCGTTTCTGTTGCAATTTCTGTCCATTCTGCGGAACCACAGTGGGAAGATCAGGTAATATACATGCTTATGCTGGATCGTTTTGCCAATGGAGACCCATCCAATGACAATTTCAATGAAGGTGAATATGGTATTGACAACGCACATTACAATGGTGGGGATCTACAGGGCTTGATAGAGAAGCTGGATTACCTTAAAGATCTTGGAATAACTGCGATATGGATAACCCCTCCGGTTGCAAATCAGTGGTGGAATCCCTGGGTTAATTACGGAGGTTATCACGGATACTGGGCACGTGATTTTAAGAAAGTAGATGAGCATTTTGGTAATATGGAGCTCTATAAAAAATTGGTTGAAGAAGCTCATAAACGCGGTATTTATGTTATTCAGGATATTGTGACAAATCACGTGGGTGATTACTTCCGATTTGTCGATGGAGAGTTTCAGTTGAATGAAGAAAGTGCTCCTTCAAATTCGCCCACTCAATATCCCTTTTCGTTAAATAACTACAATGAAGATAAAGATCAAAGTATTTATCACTGGACACCGGATATTACGAATTTTGAAAGTGATGAACAGCGTCTCAGTTACCAGATGTCAGGACTGGATGATCTCAATACAGAAAATCCTGAGGTTGTAGAAGCGTTGAAAGACTCATATACACACTGGATAAAGGAAGTAAATATAGATGGATTCAGAATAGACACAGTAATCTATGTACCTCATGAATTCTGGAAAGAGTTCCTTAATGGAGAAGATGGAATATATGAGGCAGCAATAGAAACAGGAAAAAGCAATGATACCTTCATAACCTTTGGTGAAGCCTGGGTGAGCACAGAAGCCTTTGATAATACAGCCGAAAAGAAGATAAAAGAATACTTCAACGACGGAATGAATGCGATGCTCGATTTTCCTCTGAATATTGCTCTAAGACAGGTTTTCAAGGAAGGAAAATCTACTTCAAACCTTGCTTATAGACTGGAACAGAGACAACAGATTTACGAGAATCCCGAAAGAATGGTTACTTTTGTCGACAACCATGACATGGAAAGGTTCCTTCAAGGTGCTGGTCTGATAAATCTGAAACAGGCATTGTCATTTATTTTTACTATTCCAGGCATTCCTACGGTTTACTACGGAACTGAACAGGGATTTTCCGAAACGAGAGCGGCAATGTTTAAAGAAGGATACGCTTCAGGCGGTGAAGATCACTATGACAGAAACTTTGAGTTATATAATTTCATTCAGGAATTAATAGTACTGAGAAAAAACAACCCTGTTTTCCGATATGGTTCAGTGGAAGTATTGAAAGAAAATCCAAATGGACCTGGAGTCTTTGCTTATAGGATCGATAATGGGGAAAAAACTGCATTTGTGCTTTTTAACACATCACAGGAAAGGCGTATCCTGGCAAATCTTGAAACAGGATTGGAACCTGGCAGTGTTGTAAAACCTTTATTTACCGAAGCTACACTGGCAAAAAGCTATTCGACCGACTCTGACGGAGAGATAGACCTTGTTTTGAATCCTCGCTGTGTATATGTAGGAATGGCAACTGCCGAGAAAGATGAAATTGACAGGAATACGGTGGAAATATATCCGGATCTTGAGGATGGGATGAAGATAGACTCTAACTATGTAATAACAGGAACATCAAAAGATGCAGAAAGAATAAGATTAATCTTCGACAGACGTATAGACCAGGCTGTTGAGATTCCCGTAAAGGATAATAAATGGTCATATGAATGGGATATTTCCAAATTTGATCCAGGAGTACATACAGTTCTTTTTAAAGTGTATGGAGAAAAAAGGACAAACTCAAAATATTCGGAAGATTACAGAATAGTTCTGGATATTCCAGAAGAGATAATTGCACAGGTTGAAGATCCTGAAGGTGACGATCATGGACCAACAGGGGATTACAAATATCCTTCGGATGTAACCTTCAATGAACAGATGGATCTTTTAGGTGTTACCGTAAAAAAGATTGGTTCAAGCATAAACATTTCCATGGAAACCGCTAATCTTACTACCTCCTGGAGTCCACAAAACGGATTTGATCATGTCACATTCCAGATTTTTATAGATGATCCCAAAAAGACAGGCACCACGGAACTTCCAAAATTGAATGCAAAAATGCCCGAAGACTATGATTGGGATTACTTCATATTTGCAAATGGATGGTCCATAGTTGCCTATTCATCTGATGGAAGTGGTCCGGAGAATTTTGGAACTCCAATTTCGCCTACACCACTTGTAAAAACAGATAAAATGAAAAATGAAGTGACCTTGATAATCTTGGGAGAGCTTCTTGATAGACCAGACAACCTGGAAGATTATAATTTTTATATAACAACCTGGGACTTCGACGGAATTGAAGCGAAGTATCGTGATCTTTTTCCAGAGCCAAAAGCTTATCATTTCGGTGGCGGTACTAAAGAAGATCCTTATATAATGGACGATATACTCATAGAGATCGAATAAGTTAGACTGTAAATAAAAATAAAAAAGCGGAGGAAAAATATCTCCGCTTTTGGTCGGGGAGACTGGACTTGAACCAGCGACCTTCTGCGCCCCATGCAGACACGCTTCCATCTGCGCTACTCCCCGCAAGATTAATTTTAGCACAGTGGTTGCCCTCTTTCAATGAACAACGTGAGAAGACTAATTCAAACTACTATGATAGAATTAACAGGAAAATGTCTGTAATTAATTTACAGAATAATTTCTAAAGAAAATTGAAATTACCATGGTCAGATACACTCGGTCCAGGAGATACCAATGAGAGTCTTGTATGACAAAAAAATATGGACTTTTGCTAAGGAATTATCTGTTGATGAGCTTTTGAATAAGTCGAAGTTAGAAAAGGAACGGGTTACTGTTCTGGCTAACGGTAAAAAAATGAATGAAACTGATAATATTTCAAAATATTCCTCAGTACTTATCATAGAAAATGTGCGTGGTGGATAACGTTTTTCGTATAGTTCTGTATAGTTATGCATAACAACGTTAGACGCTGATTATTTTTAATAGAGGCCATAGATTCGTAAAGATTCCTTTTTACTCATTATTGTTATTATTGTTAGAATCAATTCAGTAATAAAATATATGGAGGTGAATTAAGTGTCAAAGAAAAGAGTATTGATACTTGGTGCAGCAGGTCGAGACTTTCACAATTTCAACACTTATTATCGTGACAACGATGAGTACGAAGTTGTAGCATTCACAGCAACACAGATTCCAGGAATCGATGATAAAAAGTATCCTGCAGAGCTAGCAGGCAAAAATTATCCTGATGGAATTCCTATTTTAGCTGAAAGCAGGCTTCCTGAACTGATAAAAGAATATGAGATTGATGATGTAGTTCTTTCCTACAGTGACTTACCACATCAGTATGTAATGGAGAGAGCCGAGATAGTTCTGGCAAACGGAGCAAACTTTGTATTATTGGGTCCCGACAAGACAATGGTGAAATCTACAAAGCCTGTTATTTCTGTTTGTGCTGTAAGAACCGGATGTGGAAAAAGTCAGACTACACGAAGAGTTCTTGATATCCTAAGAGAAAAAGGCAAAAAGGTTGTATCTATAAGACATCCCATGCCCTATGGTGACCTGGTAAAACAGAAGGTCCAGAGATTTGCAGATTACTCAGATCTCGACAAGCATGAATGTACCATAGAAGAACGTGAAGAATACGAACCACATATCGATAGAGGTTCAATAATCTATGCTGGTGTTGATTATGAAGCTATTTTGAGAGAAGCAGAAAAAGAAGATGCCGATGTAATTCTCTGGGATGGTGGAAATAATGATTTCTCTTTCTACCATACTGATCTGTATATAACAGTTGCTGACCCACACAGACCGGGACATGAGTTAAGTTACTATCCGGGAATGGCAAACCTTATGATGGCAGATGTTGTTGTTATTAATAAAGAAGAAACAGCTAGCGCAGAAGGTATAGACGAGGTAAGGGAAAATATTTCTAAGTACAATCCTGATGCAACAGTTGTTGATGGAGCATCTCCCCTTGTAGTTGAGAACAGCAAATCAATTAAGGGTAAGAAGGTTCTCGTTGTTGAAGATGGTCCCACATTAACACATGGTGGAATGGAATATGGTGCAGGATGGGTAGCAGCGAGGAAATATGGTGCCAAAGAAATTATTGATCCGAGACCTTATGCTGTTGGTTCAATCGTGGATACCTACAATAAATATAACCATCTAAGCGAAATTCTTCCAGCTATGGGTTACGGAGATAAACAGATGAAAGAATTAGAGGATACTATTAATAAATCAGATGCGGAACTTGTGATAATTGGAACTCCAATTGATCTTAGAAGGGTTATAGACATTGATAAACCTGCAGTCAGAGTTAGATATGAGCTACAGGAAATTGGAGAACCAACACTTGAACAGATACTTGATTCTTTTATTGAAGAGCATAATATATAAACGAAATAATCATTAAATCAACTGACCAGCAAAAGCTGGTCAGTTTTTTATTTAAGTATATGATTAAATTTATTATATAATACAATTACTATGTTTCGAAAAAGGATTAAAATATAATGTTTGGTAAAAGGTTAATAACAATTCTTCTTGTGATAATGGCTGCTATCTCATTCTATTTTATTTACACGGGCCTTAAGCGTCCTGTTATTGGCGTTCTATACGAGGTGGGCTCAAGAACTTTACAGGGTGTTGAAGATGCAAAAAGTGATAGCAATTCTAATATTGAAATAATGACACAAACAATACATAATGGAGATTTTAAAGAAACAATAAAAAAATTCGTTAACGAAGGAATAGAAATTATCATTGGGCCGAAGACAAGTTCACATGCTTCTTCTTTGATTCCGCTATTAGAAGATTATGACCTGTATGCAATTGCATCTGCTGTAACCTCACCCTTCGTAATTGGAAAAAGCAATCGTTTCTGTACAATGGGTGTTTCAGATGATCTTATTGTTAAGGCTTTTGCCAAAGAAGTAGCTGGAGATGGCATTACCAAGGTGATAATATTTAAAGGGACGGTTAATAAGCTTTACAATGACTACTTTGCTGAATTTTTCAGCGAGAAATTTATAGGGGAAGTACTTGAAGTAATATCCGTAGATGATCCCTTTAATACGGAAATTCCTCTTGAAATGGCTACCGAGGCGGATGCAGCCCTTATGATTATGAACCCCAAAAAAACTGGTGTAATGTTGAAAAGACTGGAGAAACATATGTCAGCTTTAAAATACTATGCTGTTGATTATTCAGTGGGAACTGATTTCTATGAATATGGTGGACAATATGTGAGTAAAGTAAAAGTTGGGTTGGCAGTATCTCCTGGAATTTCAGCAGAAGAAATGGATCCTAATTATATAGGTGGATACGAAGCCTTCAAAGTAGTAGAAGTGATATATGAAAAAAATATAAATCCTGAAGAGTTTTTCACTTCGCCAGATGAATATTCATTTGAAGGATACGCAGATATTATTGGTTTTAAAGCAGATGGTTCTTCAAATAAAAGCGTGCGTTTCTTCAATCCCAAACCAGTAGGTGATTAAGATGAAGTTCTTTAACAAAAACCGCCTGTTTATATTAATTATTGTTTTTATTTTATTTCTTTCGGTGATTTCCGTTGTGTTTTTTCTAAATGAACCTAACGTAATAATAATAAGTGATGGAAGCAAAGAAATGGAAGATGCACTTGTTGAGTTCAGTGAAAAAAACTCATTTTACAGTAATATACCTGTTTATTATTACGAAAGGGGCAATATTGAAAATATAACAGAAGAATTATCTGATGAAAAACCTTTATTGATTATTGGACCTAGAACCAGTGAAGATGCAAATCAGCTTTTACCCTACATGAGAAATAATGAAAATATTTTTGTAATTTCTCCAACAGTTACATCAGGATCAATTGTGGGCTTCAATGGAAGATTTATTACAATGAGTCTCCCAAATAGCTTAAAAGCAAATAGATTGGCCAGAACCATAGAAAGGGCTAATATCTGGAGTGTTTATGTTCTTGTAGATACAATCAACGAGACTTACTGTAATGAAATTTTTGATCACTTCAAACTTGAATACAATGGAAAAATTAAAGGTGTGTTGAAGATTGGCAATAGAAATGAAATAAAGGTAAGTGAAGATATGAAAGATTGTGATGGAATAGTATCGTTCAGTGATGCATTATCGACAGGAATTTTAATGTCCAAGCTACGTAAGGAAGGTTATGACGGTAACTTTTACGCTACTGAATACGCTTTTAATGAAGATCTAAAATTATTTGATAGAGAAGTGATAAAAGATTTGAAGCTTTACGTACCAATTGCTCCTGTACCTGAAAAGAAAGCAAGATCGATAAATTTTGTTGGAACATACAATGCTCTTGTTGTTGCCAACTATATAACATCCAATTATGGTTATGATCTTGAAAGAGCATTCAATGAAGTTAAAGAAGAATATTTTGAAGGCTATGATGGAGAGTTTAGTATTTCAGAATCTTTCTTTAGTGTCAAAGACTTTCAGATTGTAGAATTGGAGGATACGGAAATTTGGGAAGAATAAGTTTAAAGAAAAGCCTTCATGGAATAAACATAACAAAAGCATTAATTAGGATTATCATTGCATTTTTAATTGCTGGTTTTTTGGTTGCAATGGTTTTTACATTTATGAGTTTCTCGGAAACCTATACTTTGCGTTACAAAGAAGAGTTTGTTCAACGACTAAATAATGAATTCAATAACATTTATGATAGTAGAGTGTGCACCAATCCTGTAGAAGACGGAAAGGTTTCAGGAATAGTTTTAGAAAAGCTTTTTTCCGGAGAACAAATAGCTTTTGGTAAGGGATTGTTTATATACGATAACACATTCAAAAAAGTCATTGATTCAGAGGATGGAAAAGTTCTTGTTGAAGTTCCTCTAAGAATGATAACGCCAATTTTTTCAGTCTCAAAGGATGTTTTATGGTATCTTGCAGATTCTAATGGAAATGTTTTGAACACGTCGATTCAGGGAAGTGCATCAGAAGAACCACGCACTCTTGATTTTACAGAAAACAGATTGGTATATTACTATAAGTACAGTCTTACAGGTGATCTGACGCTTGGTGTCGGATATATCTTTCCACCAGAGTTCTTCTTGATCGTTTTTACTGGAACACTTGCCTTATTTCTTAGCTTTTGGTATGCTGAAAGCTTTTTAGACAAAGCTTCGTCGACTTTGGAAGAAATTTTAAAAGGTATTGGTGTGGTCAAAAGGCAAAGAGAAAGTTTTTCAAGTAATATAGAGGAAATAGATTCATTGAACAAGTTTGTCGATGAATTACGCTACGCAAAAACCAAAAATGAAGATGATATTCATTCCCTAAAGAAAAATATCGAGAAATTGAAACTGGAAATTTCTACACTTAAAGAGAAGAATTATTTAAAGGTCAAAAACTTGATGCGGGAGTTTTCTTCAAGTATTTATAAAAGGATATTTGATTGTGAAATAGATATTGGATATTTCACTGAACTGGCAATTCTAACCGCTCAGGAACTGGGAATTGCTTCCAAAGAAGAGTTGGAGTCCATTGAACTCGGTTTGCTGGCAGTGGATCTGGGAATTATTTATGTAAGGAATTCTGAGTATAAAGAACGAGATATTAATGACGAAACTTATCTTAAGCATCCTATTTATGGAGAAGAAATGTTCAAAAGAATCGGTGACTTCGAGCTTGTATGTGATATCGTCAGACAACATCATGAACGCTATGATGGGAAAGGTTTTCCTGATGGACTTAAAGGAGAAAAGCTGTCTTTAAGATCCAAGATTGTATCCTTAATTTCCAGTTATATGGCTTATGTGCTGCCAGAACCCTGTGGTGAGGGGAAAAGTATGGAAAAAGCATTGGAAAAGATACGTAAAGAGAAAGGGAAGAAATTCGATCCTGTTGTAGTGGAGTCATTTGAAAAGGTATTGGTAACAGCTAAATAGCGTAGATTCTATCTTTACCTCTTTGTTTTGCGGTGTATAATGCTTTGTCTGCTTTTTCTACGAGTTCCGTTGATGTTTGACCATCAGCAGGGTATGATGAAATACCGATACTGCATGAAATTTGTGCTTTTATAGCATCAACTTCGATGTATCTGATTTTTTCAGCTATTCTAGAAGCAACCTTTATGGCTTCTCCTTTATCTGAACCTACAGCGATAATGCAGAATTCATCACCACCGTAGCGTGCTCCTATATCGATTTTTCTGAGATTCTTCTTGATAACATTTGCTACCTGTTCAATTATTTTATCTCCAATGATGTGACCATAGGAATCATTCAGCAATTTGAAATTGTCCAGATCCATCATGATCAATGAGAATTGTTCATCAGAGGTTTCCAGAAGCTTTTCAAGAATAACGAAAAATTCTGTGTGATTGTATAAACCGGTGGCTGAATCAATTTTACTTGCCATAACCAGTCTTCTATACTTCTGTCCTTCTTCAAGAACACGAAGCACAATGTCCGCAATTATTTCCAGTATTTCAATATCCTCATAGTGTGGTCTACGACCGTCAAGTGGGGCATCTACAGATATGTATCCAATGGTATCAGATTTATTCACAATGGGTATTATTAAAAGATCGTTAGGGCACCATTCTCCCTGACCTGCGATGAGCTCATCATAATCACCCTGGTATGTGTATGTGGTATCAAGTTCCTTTGCACCTTCAGGTATGAAAAACGATCTGCCAACTCTGAAATTTTCGTCAAAGAATTGTTTTATATCGTTTATTTTTGGAGACCTATCCTTCAATTTTGTGAATTCGTCAGATTCAATACCTGCCTGTGCAACCCTCTCAACTTTGTTGTTTTCTTTATCAAAAAGATTAATCAAAACATATTTATAGCCTATTGAATTGTTAATGATTGAAGCTATTTGATTCAATATACTTTGAAAGTTAGAATCGGATCGAACAAGTGAGATCATTTCCAGTGTCTTCGATAATTTATTCCTTAAAGAACCAATTCGTTTTAGGGTTTCTTCCTTTTCATATGATAAATTAATAAACTGAACAAATTTCCATAGACCAAGTGTTGTAGCGGGAAATAAGAGAAAAACGAGAGCTGTTTCAAGATTTCTACCCATTTCGTAAAGGTTCCACATTATTCCACCATAAACTGCCAGAAAAACGAAATAAGCGAACTCAATAAGGTCTACGATTAGAGTTGTTTTGTTAAGTTTCACTCTGCCAAGAACAAAGCTGTACAGAATATCGGCTGTGATTATACTAACAACCCTTGCGATGAGAGCAAAGAAAATAAGTGATATATAGAAATTTCCTGTCCAATCTACTAGATAAGCTGCGAGACCATAGGTCAGAAAATAGTTTAGTACACGATATATCTTTCTATGTGTTTTTAGTTTTTCTCCACTCACGGGTTTGAAAAAAAGCAACAAACTTGCGAAGGGTGCAAGGTATGGGTCCCAGAATATTATTAAAGGTATTATTCCTGCAAAGTTACTAATAACAGAAAAATCCTTGGTCCTTATCGGAATAAAATCGGCCAGTAAAAAGAAAGCCAGCAAAGGTATTATAGCAAGAGGAAATGTTAGGGTTTGGGTTGTTAATAACAACCAAACAGCGAGCAAGATTGACATAATGCCCAAAACAGTATTTAGAAAGAGGTAGCCCTTTTTGCTCATCTCAAAGTTCCTCCAAATGTATAATACCACATGAATTCAAAGATTAGTTCAATTGATTAAAATTAAAATATAATAGTAATATTATAACAAATATAATTAAATATATACAAATCACTTATAATATTACCGTTGTATTTAGAAGATAACCGATAAATTATGAGATAATATAATGAGTTTAGAATGGGAGGGATAGATATGAATGAAGAACTGGAAAAGATCTTGAACTCTAACAAAGAGGAATTGTTAACTTCTATAAAAAAAGTAGTTAAAATTCCCTCTGTTAGAAGTGAACCAGAAGAAAAGGCTCCCTTTGGTAATGAGGTAAACAAAGCATTGAATTACACACTGAAACTTGCAGAGGATATGGGATTCGAAACAGACCGTGTTGATGGTTATGCTGGGCATATTCAGTTCGGCAATAAAGGGAAGCTTTTTGGTGTTCTCGGTCATCTGGATGTTGTTCCTGCTGGCGATGGATGGAGTGTCGATCCCTTTGATGGAACTATCAAAGAGGGATATATATATGGACGTGGAGTAATAGATGATAAAGGCCCAACTATTGCATCCATATATGCCTTAAAAGCCATAAAGGAGCTTGGTGTTGATCCAAAAAACAAAATAAGGATAATCCTGGGAACAAATGAAGAAAGTGGTTGGGGTGGAATAACAGAATACTTTAAACATGAAGAAAAACCACAGATGGCAGTGACACCTGACGCGGCATTTCCTCTGATATATGCAGAAAAGGGTATAGTAAATTATGAAATTAGTACTGAATGCGCGAACAGTAAAGAAGGAATAAAAATAAAAGAGCTTTCAGGTGGTAATGCTTCAAATATGGTCCCTTCAAAGGCCAAAGCTGTTCTTGAGGGAGTTGATGATAGGGCAGTAGAAATTATCAAAAACTACACGCCTGAGAATAAAGCTAAGCTCACAGTGGAAGAAAACAATAGTGAACTCGTAATTAATGTTGAAGGTGTATCGGCGCATGGATCAACTCCTGATCGAGGAGAAAATGCCATAGTTCCACTTCTTAAGGTACTTTCCAAATTAGAAATAAATAATGTCGAACTTGAAGCATTTATCAAAAAACTTAGCCAGAGAATAGGCTATGAAACAGACGGAAAAAGCCTGGGTATTTCTGGAAGCGACGATATGTCAGGTGTATTAACGTTGAATCTTGGAACACTCGAGCTTAGAGAAAACTTGATAAAAGCAGTAATAAACATTAGATATCCTGTGTTTTTTAATGAATCCAGAATTCAGTTACAATTGAAGGAAGCGTTGAAAGGATTGAAGGTGGTAGCGGGACATCATCTCGAACCTCATTATGTATCTCCAGATAGTGAGCTGGTAAAACTCCTTACAGAGGTATATGAAAAAGTCACAGGAAAAAAAGCTGAATTGCTAACAACTGGCGGGGGGACCTATGCCAGAGCAGTTACTAATGCGGTTGCCTTTGGAGCGTTATTCCCTGGAAGAGAAGAAACAGAACATAAACCTGATGAAAGAATTCTGATTGATGATTTGATGTTACTGACAAAGATTTATGCGACACTTTTTTATAAAATACTTACTGAATGGTGATTATACTCATAAAAAAAGAAGCACTTTATTGTTTCAATGTAACTGATTTTATGTAGTAATAACCATCAGGAGCATTTGCCTTAGCATCGGGATCAGTGTAAAAGCTGATTCTGATGCTCTTATTTAGTCCAGCTAACCATAGATGACATAGTGATATACCCATATCGATTCTATTCATTTTCTTATAAATAATTCGTTTCATTAAACCCGGTTTAATACAATAACAGTGAATGTGGTTATCATTAGTTATGAAAAACCATGGTTGACTGTTGGTGGCTGAGGGAGACAACCTTGCAGCCTCAATAATATCAAGGAATTTATCTCCTTTACTTATTTGATCCAGAGGTTTTCTGTTGAATTCCGAGATATTCTTTCTGTGAACTGTTTCTTCAGGGTTGCCAGCAGCAAGTGTAATAACAAATTCAAGAGATGATGTTTCAAGGAGATCTTTTTTGGGTTTGGTTAAACCAAGCCAGCACGATCCAACACCACTGGAAGAAAGGAATAAGTCTATTTGCTCAAAAATAAAACCTGTATTTAATAAATATCCGGGTTTATTTTCTGAAAATAACAACAGGTAATGTGGTGCTTTTACTAAAAGCAATCCTTTTACAGAATTATACGGTACGATTTTCATATCAAGATTGATCGATGAAAATAACGGTCTTGTCTCATTAAAAGCCTTTTTGATAATACCAAGTGTATTATTATCCAATTGTTCATAACTAAACTTTCGTATAGACTTTCTTTTAAAGATAGTTTCATATAATTTTTCAAAATCCACTTGAGCTTATCTCCTCTTTAGATTCCAAAAGAAACTATAAAAATCTTCACAGTAATGGTAACATAGTAAATTAATTACTCTATAGGGAGTAATAAAAAACGACTTTCATACATCAGGTATAAAAGTCGCATAATTTATTATTTGTTGTTGGATTTTTTATACAGCTCTTGAAAGTTCTGCCTTTATTTTATTACCCTTAATATTGCAATTGTTCAAAGCATGCAATACTGAATTTACCTGATTGCTTTCAACTTCTATGTAGCTGTGTTTTTTTAGCATTTTAATGTCTCCAAGAACTTTTCCAGGAAGGCCAGTTTCACCTGTTACTGCACCGACCAGGTCACCCACTCTAACGCTATGTTTTTTTCCTACATTTACAAACAATTTTGTCATAACTCCAGGAGAATGAATTTCTTCAGAA
>JAYEJL010000037.1:0-3802 GCA_034660555.1 Thermotogota bacterium | reverse complement strand
TCCAAAAGCAAGGTCAAGCCCGCCAATGTCGTTATCGGTGCAATACTTCAATGAATGTTTACCGTGATATAGTGCACTCTCAGGCATGTTTAACAGTGAATAAACTCTAGATATTTGCCATTCTCCCCTGGCAAATTCCAGAGGTGTACCTATAAATCCCCAGTGAAATCGAGAGGCATGAGCAGTATGAATCATTTGAAGGGCATCTTCAGCAGTTCTATCTATTTTGTCAATAAGATCCCATGTACGATTGAAGTTTTCTATCGCCTGCTTTTCATGCCATTCTCGTTCTGTTAATTTGTTAGAATCCATTACACACCTTCCTTTTCAGAAACAAAAATATTATCCCAATGTTCTGTATTCTACCATGAAGCAAAGTAATGTTTAGTTATAATTCAAATGCTGAAAACCAGTCTTAAACAAATAAATATGCATGAAGAAATTTCTATGCCACCTCATTTCTTCAGAACAAAATATGTGCTGAGTTTTCTTGGTTTTAACAGATGACCTTGTTAGAATAATGTCGCTTTAGATTTTTCACAATTACTGGAGGGATTGTTATGAGAAAAAATAAATCAATATATATTCTTACGATAATTTCGTGTGTTCTGCTTATATCGTGTATAGATACTCCTAATCCGCAAGATTGTATCCCAATATTCTTTGAAGATTTTGAAACTGGTGATTTCACTAAAAATGACTGGATTCTCGAAGGACATGAAGAGCCCATCGTACAAAATCAGGAGGTTTTTAAAGGAAATTATTCGGCTGAAATAGGTAATATAAAACAGTTTCAACACAGCAGTTTTGAAATAACGTTGAATCTATCAGAAAGGGCATTTGTAACATTCTTTAGAAAGGTAGACTGTGATCCAATAAGAGACTCCCTCGAATTTATTATTGATGATCAATCAGTAGGTAGTTGGTCCTATAAAAGCGATTGGGAGAAAGTAACCAGGTTTATTGCCCAGGAAGGAAACCATACACTGAAATGGAAATACAGTAGACGTTCACAGGAAGACGATTATCAGAACTCGGTTTGGATAGATGATATTGCTGTTACCACCTGTGCCACTCTGGGTGAGATCGTTTATGTTCCGGATGAATCACTCCGAACAATATTGCTGGAAAGACTAGGAAAGGATTCTACTCCAATCTACAGTTTAGAGTTGAAAGATATGACTGCTTTCCCTCACGAAAACAGTGATTTATCTGATTTAACAGGGCTTGAATATGCGAAAAATTTAAGATTTATAAATGTTTTCAATAATGAACTAAAATCGCTGGGTCCATTATCAAAATTGAGTAAGATAGATACAGTCTATGCTGCTTCCAATGAGATAAGCGACTTAAGTTTCGTAGAAAAACTGGTAAATTTGAAATTCCTGGACTTAACTGGAAATCAGATTGCAACATTAACATCTATCCAGTACTCAGTTAATTTAAAGATATTAAAACTGGGACAAAATAGCATCAATGATCTTTCTTCTTTAGAAAACCTGGATAATCTTGAGGTTTTTGAGCTCTATCAGAATGAAATTGAAGATGAAGATTTATTATCGTTATCTGGTTTGACAAACCTGAAGAAGCTTGATCTAATGACCTGTAATATAACTGACATTTCCCCTCTTGCTTCACTTACTGAGTTAACGTATTTCAGGATCATGAATAATTCTGTTGAAGACATTTCTATACTTCAGAATATGTTAGAGATTGAAGAGTTAAATTTGAAACATAATGAAATTTCAGATATCGCACCATTGGTTAACAATTCAGGACTGGATGAAGGCGATATTCTGGATATAAAGTTCAACCATCTGGATTTGACTGAAGGTTCTGAAGACATGCAAAACATTGAAGAACTGCAATCAAAAGGCGTAATAGTCTATTATTGACAGGATTAAATCATATGCGTTAAGAACAACTGTTATTCAATAAAAAGCTCTGAAGAAACTTCTTTTTCAAATGGATCCTTGTTTCTTGATTTTAGGTATTTTCTTCTTAGTTTTATATAAATTAATCCAGCTGCAATCCATACAAATAAACCTATAAGATAATATGGATCGTGTTCTGTTAGCAACTGATAGATAAGCAAAACAAATATAATCACAGAGAAAAGAACACCCAACCATGGTAAAAAGACAAACCACTTCTTCTTCACATAACCCGGAACTAATAGCTGGAGCCTGTGGTATCTTTTGATTCTGGTGAGAGCCAGAATTGAAGGAATGAGTATTGCAACTCCTCCAATTGAAGCAAACAAAGCAAAGATATCCAATCCTTCTTCTCCAATAATTAAGAGTGACATGCATGAGATAATCCAGATTCCCGTTATAAGAAAATAAGGAGTTCCCCATCGGTTTTGCTTTGAGAGCCTGGAAGGAATGATTCCCATTCTGGATAATGCTATCAAAGAACGAGATCCCCACATATAGGTCGCGTTTATACTTGTAACAATCGCAAGAACGGGTCCTCCAAAGGTGAAGAAATAGTAAAAAAAGCCTTCAAGGAACCTTGTTGCTACTGCATTTAAAGTGCCTTCCGCAGAAACCTCGGGGCTTGCAACACCAAATGTAACAAAAGCAATAGCAAGATATATTATCAATACAGCTATAAATGAAATAATTACCGAAAGTGGCATATTTCTTCTGGCATTCTTTATTTCACCACCAACTTCAAGGACAGCATTTGAACCAAGAAAAATAAAGGTCAACAGTGCTGCGGAATAAAGAACACCATCTATACTATGTGAAAACATTCCTTCAAGATTTTCCGGTTTAACATTCTGCATACCAAATAATACATACACAAAAAGTGATATAAAGAGTGTCGCAACAAATACTATTTCCATTCTTGAGGCAATCTTAATTCCAAAAACATTGATTACATAAAAAACAGTTAGTATAAGTATCGCGAACGGAATTAGTGGAATATTTTGCCAGATTGTTTTCAGGTATTTTGAGAGTGTTAAGGCCATCAGAGGGAAAAAACCTACAAAGGCTCCAAAAAGATAAATCCAGAGTCCAACAAAAGAGAAAGTAGGTGAGAAAAGATAGGCTCCATATTTAAATGTCCCACCGGTAGTTGGCAAAATTGATCCAATAATCATAAGGTTCAACAGAATGAAAAGCATGGGAACTGCAGCAATCACAAGAGCAATAATCGCCCCATTTCCTGCTTTCGAAGAAGCTATCGGTAAATAGGTGAATATCCCGGCTCCTATGGTCATTCCCACTTCAAGAGCTATGAGATCAACCAGTCCAAGTGTTTTCGTTTTCATACGTATATTACGCCCATAGATGTCATAAATAAATGATACAAAATAATCACTAAAAAACAAAACGTTTTAAGTAATATGAACAAACTTATTAATTAAAGCAGAATGTATGGAAAGAATTCATAATCACCTGGTTGTCTGAATACTCATATATCTTTCAAATAACAGTTTTGGATTCCTCAAATAATCATCTTTGTTTAGATCTCTTAAATCTATTCCATTACCAAAAGGACAGTTTTTCATGCATATACCGCAGTCAGTACCTATTTTGCGCCAAAATTCATAACACTTCTCCTGATTGACCTTCCATCTCAATTCACCGTTAATAATTTCTCGATTACCACTGGGTATTGCTCTCCCGGGACAGGTGGTTGAGCAAATATTGCATATTTTACAAAACTCCGAAATATTATAGTTGAGCTTTTCATCTGCAATCAACGGAAGGTCCGTTGTAACAACCCCTACCCTTACTGCAGAACCAAAATCAGGTGTTATCAAAAGACCATTTCGCCCAAAAACACCAAG
>JAYEJL010000036.1:0-3806 GCA_034660555.1 Thermotogota bacterium | reverse complement strand
TAAGAGTTTGGTAGCTGTTTAAACTGTTATATGAATCAAAATATTGGTTTTCTAACTCCGTTAGGAGTGAGATGTTTATAGTTAAAGATCAAAAAACCTTTGAAAACTCCGTAGGAGTGGCATGTTTTTATACTGATTAAAATTGCTAAACCTGTCTTCGACAGTTGTAGGTAAATAAATAATGACATAAGTATAATGTTATCAAAAGTAATTACTTACTCTTGTAGACATCGTGTGTGACTACAAAATCAAGCATCATGAATGTCTACGATTATTGATGGCTCTTTGATCTTTAGAGATGAAAAAATCTCCTGTTGTTCTTTGGTTAACTCAGTTAATTGGCATATGGTTTTGTTTTCAAATCTAAATTCACCATAGAGAATGCGATTCAATTGTTTTCTGATTTTCGGCCAGGTTTTACCTGTGGAATTTTCGGCAATCCGCACCAAGACCAATGCGATAAAGCAAAGAAATATATGACATCTGATTCTTTCGTCATTCGTGTGGTAATTGGGTCTAAGGTCGAGAGTCGTCTTTAAGGCGCGAAACGCATGCTCAACATCGTAGAGTTGCTTATATCCCAATACAATATCGCTGAGACTTAATGTGTCATCACTGCTCTGGATCAGGTATTTGCCATCATAGCGACGCTCTTGTCTTAACTTGGTTCTGTTTAATGACAGGGTGCCGCCTTTGAGTTCTTTTATATATTTCCCATAGATACGATGGGATTTGAGTCGACAAGCAGCTTTTGAAGTTGCTTTCTTTCTGCTCTTGTTCAGTTTAGTGATTTGTTCTTCCAAATAGTCAGTTAACTTTTGACGTGCCAGCTCATGTCGCTTCTGTTCTTTGATATTTTTGACAACCACGAGTCTTTTGCGTTTCTCTCCGCTGCCAATAATTACTTCCTTTGCCCAAAGGTCCTCTTTCCCGCCTGCCTGCCTGTCGGCAGACACGGCCGGACGGGCAGGGATCTCGGTGTAACGTCCTTTCTGGCTGAGCGCCTCTTGGACATCAGCTTCGCCGCTCTTCATTTTGCGGCCAACAATATAATGTCCACCTCCACGTTGGAGGTATTGTAAATTGACTTCACTCGACATGCCAGTATCGCAAACGAAAATGCAACGGTTTAATTTCCACTCAGACAAATCATCTTTCACTTGCCTGATCGTTGACATATCCTGGGTATTGCCTTTAAACACCCAGTGCTTAACTGGAATACCGTCGCGGGTAACGGCTAAGCCAATGACTACTTGTGGCAAGTTATCCCGATGGTCTTTAGAATGGCCTCGCTTCTTGAGGTCTGATTCGTCTTCTGTTTCAAAATATGTACTCGTTGTATCAAAGAAAATTAAATCGACTTCAAGATTCAACAGATCGGCAACAGACCAGTAGATTTCTCTTTCAAGTTCTTTTTGATGCAGAAGAAGAAAGTCCATCGCTCTATAGAGAACCTGAACGTCGATCTTGGCTAAATCAGCAATGAAGACATCTTTTTCTACCCATTCTGTGATAGCCAGTTTACTTGAAGGCGCCAAGCAGCGATCGGCCACCATTGCAAAGACTGCTTGCAAGATGGGAGTAGAAAATTGTCTTTGCACGAGATGCTTTTCAAACAGGTATTTGAAGTGAAACTTTTCCCATAACGCCGATATAAAGTAAATGCCACCATAGGATCGACCCTTGTCCCATTTGAAAGTACGCCCACGATGTTTCATTTGTACTTGAATTTCGAGCGCATCCTCAGGTGGCAGAAAACGTGAGATGCTCTTTATCAATCTTTTGAGTTGCTCAATATCAAGATGTTCTTTGCGACCGAAATTATAGAGAATTTTGGCCTTTGAATATCCTTTTTCAGGGTCACGTTCATTGTGTGCTAATTTTACATAAGTGACCACTGAGCCATCTTTGTTTTTTCGGGAGTCTTCTCTCAAATACATATCTACAATATACGAGATAACACCCAAAAAGTCAATACCCCGACCTAAATTCGTGTGACTACACTTTTCGGCGCTTTCGGAGCAATTTTGTAGGTAAATATTGAACTTAGCTCAATTTCACCGCTTTTTTATGCCTATAACTGTCGAAGATAGGTTTATAAAATGCCGATAAGTAAAAATTATCAGTATATTGGCCTAACCATCGCTTGCACCTGACGGCGAACGCTGTCGACTTTTTGGAGTCTATGGGTTAGGTGACAACTAGCAGGTGATTGGTTACACCAAAAGTAGCAGGTGATTGGTTACACTTAATTGTCGATTTTGTCGCAAGTGATTGGTTACACATTGCTTTCAGAGAATCAAATAAAGGCTCTTTAATTATTCGATCTCTTTGGATACATTGGTGCAAAAACAGGAGGCACCAATGTCCGACGAGAAACTTAGACAAGAGGCAATCCGTCGTCATCTAGCCGGCGAAAAGGTCACAGATATCTGTCGTGATGTGGATCGTTCCCGAAAATGGTTTTACAAATGGTTTCAGCGCTATCGGGATGGAGATGCGCCATGGTTTCAAGACAGATCGCATCGTCCCTTATCTTGTCCACAACGAACTGAGCAAAGAGTTGAACAACTTGTGCTGTCAGTGCGAGAGCACCTCGAGGCAACCCGTTATGCACAGATTGGTGCTGGCGCTATTGGCTGGCAAATCAAAAAACTTGGGCAACAACCTCCACCTCGGTGGACGATCGATCGCATTCTGAAACGGCACGGGCGAATCAAGTGCAAGCCCAAGTATGAGAAAAAGAATGTTGCCTATCCCTATTTCCGGGATGCTCAGTATCCGGGGTATATTCACCAAACCGATTTGGTTGGTCCACGTTACATCAAGGGTGATGGACGATTCTATTCACTAAACAGCATGGACATTCATTCTCACGCTGTACATCTGGAGCCTATTCGCAGCAAAGACGACGATAGTGTGGCTGAGGCCTTTGTGAGCACGTGGAAATGTCTTGGCTTACCCGAATATTTACAACTGGATAACGAGCTGTGCTTTCATGGGAGCCATAAGTATCCTCGTTCGTTTGGCAGAGTTCTGCAACTCTGTTTATGGTTAGGCATTCAGCCTGTGTTTATTCCTGCGGGCGAGCCATGGCGTAATGGCGCTATCGAACATTTCAACGACACATACGACAAGCGCTTCTTTAGAACCCAGAAATTCAGTAGTTTCAATGAACTCAAAGAACAGTCACCCGTCTTTGAAGACTTTCACAACGCGAACCATTGTTACTCTGTGCTGGGTGGAAAAACTCCGCAACAGGCTTTGGAGCGGTCTTCCATTCAACCTCACTATCTTGAGCAAGACTTTCAGATCCCGGATAAAATTCCTATGCCAGATGACGGTTACATTCATCTCATCCGTTTTATTCGCAGCGATTTGAAGTTGAACATTTTTTCAGAGAAGTTCACTGTGTCCAAAGCCCTGATGTATCAGTATATTCGTGCAACTATTTGTCTCGACTACCATGTCTTGAAGCTTTATTTAGGCGATGACCTGGTTACCGAGTTAGAATATCGCTATAGCCCTTGGATGACACCCCTTGTCGAAGCATGAGTTGAAGATACGGTAAAGTTTTATTGTCAGTTAACGGAAACTGATTTCAAAAAAGCCAAGAAATAAAAGTGTAACCCATCAACTACTACAACGAGCAATTAGAAATTTGCCAATCCCCCTAGGGGGATTGGCAGATGGTGTTACCCATCACCTGCTACCAATGAACATTAAAACAAGTGTAACCAATCAGGTGCTATTTGTGAGTTAGGCGTTACGAAAATCAGTTCAAACAACACATTGTAAAGAGGGGG
>JAYEJL010000035.1:0-3920 GCA_034660555.1 Thermotogota bacterium | reverse complement strand
ACAACCACCTTAATCTATTAGCTACAGATATTAATGCATTCAACTCAAAACTAATCGATTATCTCATCTGGTATAATACTAAGAGAGTTCATAAAGGTCTTAATAATTTGTCGCCTATAGATTTTCTTAAAACATTATCCGGAGTCTCAAATGTATGTAACTCATACAATTATTTGACACCCTAAAAATATACATTATAATTAAACTAGGAAAACTGTAAAAAGACGAGAATAGGGCAAGGAAATAAAAAAGGAGGAAGTAATGAAGGAAAAAAAATCACCCAATTTGTTACTACTGCAAACTTCATATGGCTTGACCCCGTTATACACCACTAATTGGCTAAAGCAAAAAACAAGGAAAAGTAGAACTTTGTGGAAAGGTTAATAATCGTCTCGAATAGGTTGCCAGTTACGGTTATAAAAAGAAAAAACGGTTTGAGTTTCAACCATAGTGTTGGTGGGTTGGCTACAGGACTAGGCTCCTTTCACAATTCTCATAACAGTATTTGGGTTGGATGGCCTGGAGTTCCCTGCGAAAAGCTTAATAAGAAAAATAGAAAATCTATTGAAACAAAGTTAATTAGTGAGTTCTCCTGCTATCCTGTTTTCTTGACTCAAACAAATGTTGATTTATATTACAATGGTTTTTGTAATAAAACCGTTTGGCCACTTTTCCACTATTTTATACAACATGCAATCTTTAATAAAAAATTATGGGAAGCTTACAAACAAGTGAACAAGATTTTTAGTGAAAAAATCTTGGAAAATGCAAATCCTGATGATATTATCTGGATACACGACTATCATCTGTTACTTCTTCCAAAACTTTTAAGGGAGAAATTGCCAAACGCTAAGATAGGTTTTTTCCTTCATATTCCATTTCCCTCCTATGAAATCTTTCGTCTTTTTCCTTGGCGAAGGGAAATCTTGGATGGGCTTTTAGGAGCCGATCTCATTGGTTTCCACACTTATAGCTATGTTAAACATTTTCTTGAAACCGTTCGACGAATACTTGATTATGAACATGCTTATGGAGAGATAACACTTAGCAATAGGGTTGTAAGGGTGGATGCCTTCCCGATGGGAATCGACTATGAGAAATTTGCAGATGCAGCATCCGATGTCAAAGTGCAAAGAAAAATTAATAGAATTCGTAAAAAAGTAGGAGACCGTAAAGTAATACTTTCAGTCGATAGGCTAGATTACACGAAAGGCATACCAGAGCGTTTGGAAACATTTGATTTCTTTTTAGATAGATACCCAGAGTTTAAGGAGAAAATAACGTATATCATCATTACAGTTCCTTCACGTACAAAAGTAGAACATTATAGGTTATTGAAAAAACAGGTAGATGAATTAGTAGGCAAAATTAATGGAAAATATGGAACTTTTGGATGGATACCAATATGGTATATCTATCGCTCCTTACCATTTTACACGTTGGCTGCCCTCTACAGTATAGCTGATATAGCCCTTGTTACTCCCCTCAGAGACGGAATGAACTTGGTATCTAAAGAATTCATTGCCTCCAAGGTTGATTCCAAGGGTGTTTTAATTCTCAGTGAAATGACAGGAGCTGCGGAAGAGCTGGGAGAAGCAATTATAGTAAATCCAAACAATAGAGAAGAGATTGCAGAAGCTCTAGAAGAAGCCCTTTTGATGCCTGATGAAGAACAAATAGAGCGAACTAAAATTATGCAGAAAAGATTGATGCGGTATAATGCAAAACGATGGGCAAGCGATTTTATTGATAGCTTGCTTGATATCAAAAAACTTCAGCAGGGTCAGGGTACGAGAAGGTTTTCACATGAATTGGAGCTCAAATTATTAGATGACTATTCTAAAAGTGATAATCGATTGATTTTGTTAGATTATGATGGGACCCTTGTTCATTTCGTGAAAAAGCCTAAAAAAGCAAAACCTGATAAGGAACTTCTAAAGATGCTGAAATCTTTAGCAAGTAACACAAAAAATGAGATTGCAGTTATAAGTGGCCGAAATAAAGAAACATTAGATAAATGGTTCAGCTCTTTAGACATAGGATTGGTTGCAGAACATGGTGCGTGGATTAAAGAAAGAAGAAAGGACTGGAAAAAAATAGAACCATTGGAAGATGATTGGAAAAAGGAAATATGGCCAATACTTGAACTATATGTAGATAGAACCCCGAACTCTTTTATAGAAGAAAAAAGTTTTTCTCTTGTCTGGCACTATCGAAATTGTGACCCAGAATTAGCTGCAATTAGGGTAAAGGAATTGAAAGATGTTCTTTTGAACATTACTGCCAATCTTGATATTGGTGTTGTGGAAGGCAACAAAGTAATTGAGATCAAAAATATTAATATAAACAAAGGCCGGACTGTATTAAAATGGATTTCAAAGAAACAATGGAATTTTATAGTAGCAATAGGTGATGATTTGACTGACGAGGATGTTTTTGGTGTGCTTCCTGATGCAGCCTATTCTATTAAGGTTGGTTTAGGTCATTCTCGTGCCAAATTCTATGTAGAATCCGTAGATGACGTTAGAGTCCTATTAAAAAACATCTGTCACAAAGGAGGAAGAAGGTGAAACGCAATCTGGAAGCTTACAGAAAGATCGTAGGAGACGAGGTCATAAGCGAGATATATAAAAAGACGAGAGGCTTATGGAGGGAAAATGTTTTACATATCAATTCAACCTATCAAGGTGGGGGTGTCGCAGAGATCTTAAACAACCTTATCCCGCTAATGAATTATACAGGAATCGATACAGACTGGCGGATACTCCATGGAACTCCTGATTTTTTTACAATAACTAAAAAATTCCATAATGCTTTACAGGGAAATACGATTAATCTAACAGAAATAAAAAAACAGATATATGAAGAAACGAATGAAAAGTTTTCCACCTATACTCATATAAATCATGATATAGTAGTAATACATGATCCCCAGCTACTACCTTTAATTAAGTTCTATAAAAAAAGACAGCCATGGATATGGCGCTGTCATATAGATTTTTCAAACCCCAATTCTGAACTCCTAGATTTCCTGAAACAGTATATACTCAGATATGATTTCATGATTTTGTCCAATGACAAATATATAAGAAAAGATTTACCAATAGAACAAAGAATTATTTACCCAGCTATTGATCCTCTTAGCCCAAAAAATATGGAAATCTCTGATAAACTTATCTCAAAATATCTTAATAAGTTTGGCGTAAAAACAGATAAACCACTCATAACACAGATATCAAGATTTGACAGATGGAAGGATCCTCTTGGAACCATAGACATATTCAAAATAGTAAGGAAAGAGGTAGATTGCAGGCTAGTTTTATGTGGGAGTAGTGCGTTAGATGACCCAGAGTCTCAAGAGATGTTTAATAAGGTAATGCAAAAAGCTAAAAATTTAATAGAGAATGGAGATGTGAAAATAATCACCGCAGAAAACCAAATTCTTGTAAATTGCCTTCAGCGAAGCTCAGATGTAATAATTCAAAAATCTCTAAAAGAAGGATTTGGACTTACTGTAACGGAAGCGTTATGGAAGGGAAAACCAGTTGTAGCTTCAAATGTGGGAGGTATTCCACTTCAAATAAAAGATGGTGAAAATGGTTTTTTGGTCGACCCCTATGACATAGAAGGTTCCGGAAAGAGAATTATAAAAATTTTGGAGAATCCTGACCTGGGACAAAAAATGGGTGAAAGAGGTAAGGAGGTCGTGAGAAAGAAATTTCTTATAACAAGACTTTTCGCAGACCATCTTGATATCTTAAAGATGTTTCCCAATATTTAGTTTTTAATAGGGGCAGCTCATAAAAGATTTAGAACAGATTGATCTTATTAAACGTATTACGTTAGAGACAGGAAAAACTACTAAATATCTGGTTCTTGCACATAGCGAAAAAGAAACAGAAAAAATGCTGGACAGTATA
>JAYEJL010000034.1:0-4052 GCA_034660555.1 Thermotogota bacterium | reverse complement strand
ACTCTTCGCAATCTTTTGGGTTGTTCGGTGCTACCGCACTCACTTAACACGGGTTAAAGGCGATTTGTTCTGCCTGTCCTGTTGAAACGGCGGGCAAGGGAAAAAATCTATTATTCTTGTACAAACGATTGGTCTTGAAACAATCATTTTATCTCTCTCAATTTTCACGGTGTATCAGTTTCGGGAGAAAAATAAAAAGCAGGCGAGAGGTTATTATTCAGTTCCTCTGACCCTTAAGAAAATGCCCAAAGATGTCTATTTCCTAAAGATGATAGCGGAAGATTACAAAAGAACTTTAAAGTTGGTAAAAGCGTTGTAGAATTTGCTATATCAAACCTTTTATCCATTCTTTCCAAAATAAAAAACGCATTTCTTGACATTGGAAGGAAAATCTCTATATTAAGTATATGGTAGTTGAACAAGTTATTAGAACTTTCAGAGGTGGATATTTATTGAATATTCAAAATACTTCAGGTATAACACTAAATTGGGGTATATACACAATACCACTATAAACAAGTTAGGCGATATTTTGAGGCATAGAAAGGATGTAGAATGAATATTTTGATTATTTTATTGGGTATAACGGAAATAGGAATAGGAGTAAAAATAGATTTCGTAGGTGGACCAATACCTTCGATTGTATTTAATGCAAAATTGAAGGATAAGGTATCTGTAAACTTTTCAGCTGGTGGTTTTCCCACTAGAATGGGTCCTATTATGCGGATGGTGGTGAATTTCAGATATTTATTTAAAGAGAAAGAAAAATGGTCCCCCTATGTCCAGGGAGGTTTTGGTTACACGACGATACGGTTTAACGAATATGGACAACAACAGAAAGAAAGAACACGGTATGATGTCACAGGTATTCATTTTAACGGGGGAATGACGTGGTCTTGTCTCCCTCGTCTTGATCTTTCCGCTGACTTTGGTCTTATGTATGCTCCTCATTGTATAAACCCTTGTGTAAAAGAAGAGTTCCCAGATGTTATTCCTATTGTCCCTATGATTGGTTTAGAAGGTGTTTACAGTATTAAGTAAGAAAGTTCTGGAAAACTATCGTTACAACCTTTTAGACAAAACAGGAATATGTAAGGTATGAGATGGAAAACATGGCTGGATATACTTTAGTCATAGTTAATTTGATTGTTGGGATTGGTTGTGCTATTCCTATTGCAAGGCAGCTCAGCAAAGTGATCAGGAAGCCAATGAGAGTTTTTCGTTACTTCACGATCCTTATTGGTATATACTTTGTTGAGTGTATCGCTATAATCACAGGGATGGGAATACCAGTCTTTAGCGTAGGGCTGGCTTTTGTATGGGGTATTATTTTCGGTTTGTGGCTACGAGCCAGAGCATCAGCACATAAGGTCTTGAAAACGTCCTTTTTTCTATCTCTCTACTCCAGTTTGCCCGCAGCTTCTTTCATCGTTATTCCTGTGCTGGTGTGGGTCGGTGGAGCCCCTATTTTGAGTGTTCAGTTCGGAGCCAGCTTTGGTATTCCTGACTTTTTCCCCTGGCCACTGAATACCATACTGGGTTTCTATGTGACCTGTGCAATAGGCGCGGTTGTGTTCAAAACAGTAATCATAATAGGCGAAGTTAGTTTGCTAATTCATCTTGGAGAAAAGTCTGCGGTCGACGTTCCTAAAACTACCTAATGTCCGATGTCCAATAACACAAAGCTCCGGCTTCAGTGCTGATGCACTTTCACCCAAATGCCTTTTTGGCTCTTCAGAAACTCTGGGAACATCAGATGAACCCTTGACTTCGGGCGTCAAAATGATAGACTAGATAGACTATAAGAAGAATAAGATAATTAAATAATGGAGGTAAAAACTATGGAAAACACAATTGAAAACTTAAGCAAAGCATTTATTGGGGAAAGCCAGGCAAGAAACCGCTATACCTTCTACGCAAAAATTGCCCAGAAAGAAGGATTTGAGAAGATTGCAGAGATCTTTTTAGTTACTGCAGAAAACGAAAGAGAACATGCCAAATGGTTGTTTAGACTAATCAATGAGTTGAAAAAGAAAAGCAGTGAAAATCTTGATGAAATTAAAGTTGAAGCTCTGGTCTCAACAATTTTAGGCAACTCTGCAGAAAACCTAAAAGCTGCAATTGCTGGCGAAAATTACGAATACACTCAGATGTATCCAGAGTTTGCAGATATTGCTGAAAAAGAAGGTTTCCCAGAAATTGCTAAAAGATTGAGGGCGATTGCTGTTGCAGAAAAGCATCATGAAGAGAGATTTAGAAAATTACTAAAAGAGGTTGAAGGAAATACAGTCTTCAAGAAAGAGAAAAAAGTTTATTGGGTGTGTAGAAAATGCGGTTACATACATGAAGGAGAGGAACCACCAGAAGAATGTCCCTCATGCAGTCATTCCAAAAATTACTTTGAGCTTAAATGTGAAGAATACTAAAGAGGTGTTGAAAAATGATTGGAAAATTGCCTGATGATGTATTGAATGCCTTATTGGAAACGATCCCTATCGAATTTTCAGTTGTTGGTGAAAATGATAGGGTCTTAGGCTGGAATAAGAATGAAACAAGAATATTTAGAAGACCCCCTGGAATTGTCGGCAGAGATGTTCGTAACTGTCATCCGAAAAAAAGCCTTGATAAAGTTGAACAGATTTTAAAGGGGATGAAAGAAGGGAAACGAGACAAAGCTAGTTTTTGGATTGATCTGCTTATTGGTGAAAATAAGGAAAAACATAGTTAAGGAGGGATTATATGAATTCTAAATCAATTATTTTTCTTGTACTAAAATTTATTGCTCTCTATATTGTCATGTTTATAGCTTTCAGTATAGGGGGTGTTGTGATGGGGCAACAAGCAACTGCTGAACAAACAAGTGCATCGATGCTGCCATTAATTATTATGGTTATTTTGAACACAACCGTTTTGAGTTATGCAATCATACGCTCAAAATGGTGGGGCTTGTGTCTTATCGCAGTGGTTTTTATTACATTTTTTGGCACACAAACTTTTATGTCTCAAATAGAAACTCTTATCTTTATTCCTTCGGTTAATGTTGGTCCTATATTCCTCATGGGGCTTATTACAGCTTTGATCTTTTCACCTCTGTCAGTTATTATCCTAGGTAAAATGAAACAGAAAGAAGAAACTAAAAAAAAGAACCTGCGGCTCATTATGCCAGGTGTTGAATGGGCATGGAAACTATGTGTTACAGCGGTAATTTACATAATTCTTTATTTCACCTTTGGCTATTTCATTGCCTGGCAAAATCCAGCAGTTCGTGAATTTTATCAAGGCAGCACAAAACTGCTGGCGTTCTTTCCACACTTTAGAAACATGCTGCTAACCAATCCCCGGTTAATTCTCATCCAGTTACTACGAGGAATTTTATGGGCTGCGCTGGCTCTTCCGGTGATCCGCATGATGAAAGGTAAAGTCTGGGAAACAGCTCTGGTAGTTGGGCTTCTCTTTGCAGTGGTTAGCTCTGGGTTGTTGCTCCCAAATCCATATATGCCTGAGCCCGTTCGAATGGCACACCTGTTAGAGGGTGGAACTTCTAATTTCATCTTTGGGTTGATAGCGGTCTGGCTTTTGAATAGACACCACTCTTCTTTTCGCGACTTCTTCAAGGGAGTAAAGGAAGAGATATAATTGACTTCGACTAAAACTTATATTCACAAGACCAAACATGTCCTTTATAGAAACGTCGCACATCCAGGCTTGCATTTTATTTGTTATCTCGTAGTATCTCATAAGACATAAATCTTTTTTATCTTTAGAAGAAGATTGTATGTCAACAATTCACATTAAATGGAGGTATACTATGAAAAGAGTCATTCTAATTCTTATCATCCTTGGTCTTATAGTTGGTTGTGGCTTAGGCAAAGGGGAAGGAGGGATCGTAATATTAGGGATTGATAGTCCACCCCCTCGTAATTTAGATAACATCTATCTGAAGATTACCGAAATTAGAGCACTCAGTTCAGAGGGTGAATGGATAACTCTTGATAACTCTGCTTATACTTGGGATATCATGAGATTCTTTAACGGTGGAACAGGACTGCTTT
>JAYEJL010000033.1:0-4056 GCA_034660555.1 Thermotogota bacterium | reverse complement strand
AAAACTATTACTGACTGCGCATGCTGTGTATATGAGTAAGAAACCGTTTCAAGAGCAGACTATTGATGTGTAAGTTTGTTTTTATTAAAAAGGGGGATTTGTGCTTGACTTTTATCACAGTATCTGATGTTAGTGAAAAGGAATGGCATTTCTCTGCTGGTCATGCCAACGAAATCCTTTCCAAATTAAGGACGCAGCCTCGAACCCTTTCTGATGTTTGTGAGAAAATTTTTCAAGGTATTGCCACCAGTGCGGACAAAATCTATTTCCTTGAGCACATTGCTGAAAAAGATGGTGTCATTACAGCTTATTCAAAATCATTGAACAAGGAAATAACAATTGAGAAAGGCTTTGTAAAACCTCTTTTAAAAGGCGCGGATGTTCATCGTTACTTGATGCTTGCGCCCAACATATGGAACATTTTCCCATATAAAATTGAGAATGGTAAAGCGATTCTTTATTCGCAGAATGAAATAAAAAAGTACTTTCCGATGGCATGGAAGTATTTGCTTGAGAATAGAAAGGAATTGGAAAATAGAGAACGTGGCAGAATGAAACACGATAAATTCTATGCCTACATATACCCCAAAAATCTAACTGAATTTGAAAGGGAGAAAATTGTAACACCGGATATCGCTTCTATGTGCCAAATGTCTCTTGATGATAAAGGAATCTATCATACTACTACAATATATAGTTTTGCTTTTAAAAGGAACTCAAATGAGTCAATGAAATATTACTTGGCTTTGCTTAATTCAAAATTGTTGTGGTATTTTGTGACTGCGACTGGTTCTATATTGCGAGGCAACTATTTTCGCTTCAAAACAAATTATCTGATGCCTTTCCCAATTCCTCCTGAACTTTCCAATACCGATCAACAACCTTTCGTTGCACATGTCGACCAGATCCTTTCCCTGAAAAAATCCGATCCGCAAGCCGACACCAACGCATTGGAGAACGAAATTGACCAGATGGTTTATAAATTATACGGGTTGACAGAGGAGGAAATCGCCATTGTTGAAGGAGAAGATTGATCAGCTTGCCTGCCTGCTGCGCCGCGGCGCAGCAGGCAGGCAAGGCACGCAGACAGGTGCGCTTTATCAAAAAATGAATAGTCTTATTAAGTAAAGTAAGCAAGTTAAATTTCTCAAGTAGCTAAAAGATTTGAAAATAAGATGAAAAAGAATAGAATTGCTTAAAGATGGCAGAAGAAGTTAAGGAAACATTGAAAAAGGAGCAAATGTAAAATGTTCGACCCCTTCAATTCTTATTCAGCAGGATTGAGAAGGAACGAATTAATTAATTTAAAGATTTCTGATATTGATTCAGATAGGATGGTTATAAATATTATTGGAGCAAAAGGTAATAAAGATCGAATTTCTCTACTTTCTAATAATTTCCTTAAATTATTAGAAAACTATTATAAAATATATAAACCTAAAGAATATTTATTTGAAGGTGCTTCTGGCGGGAAATATTCACCAACAAGTATTGCAAATATTCTAAAAAAAGGAGTAACAAAGGCTGGAACAAATAAAAATGTTACTCCACATATGTTAAGATACAGTTTTGCAACACATTTATTAGAACAGGGAACTGATTTAAGATATATTCAAGGGTTATTAGGACATAAAAGTTCAAAAACAACAGAAATTTATACTCACGTATCTAAAAAAGCAATAGATAACATTAAAAACCCTATTGATGATTTTTTTGAATAGGGGGAAGATTATAAAATGATAAAAGAAATATATACACAATTGTGTATATCCAGCCAAATGGGTGGTGTATGTTCAATGAATATACACAAACGTTAGGCACAAGCAAGGAAGACGATAGCAATTGAGCAATAAAATATGAAAACAATAAATCTTGATTCTAAATCACCTGAAGAAATACTCTCAATATTAGGAGAGTTATTTGAAACTTCCAGAGAAGAAAATGATTTGGATAGGTTGTTGAAATCTATTGAAATTGCTGAATCAGTTAATTATGAGAGTTTTGACAATCATTCAAAAGCGATTTTTAATTACTTTCTTGGAAATGCGTGGTCTTATGTTCAAAGATTAAAGTACCCTGACACTAAGTTTGAATTCGAATCAGAAGAAATTGAGAAACAGATAATTTCATATAGAAAAGCATTAGATTTAATTAGAGATCATGATGATAACTTTATGGCTTGTCAAATATTAACAAATTTAGGAAACCTATTCAGCCATATTGGAAGAATAGTCGAGGCCCAGGAATATTTTAATTTGTGCTTAGATATTGACGACCAATTTGGAATGGCTATCGGTAATCGTGGATTCGGATTATTTTATTATGCAAGAGTAATTTTTGAATCAAATCATCAATTCATTTTTATGCAATATGCACGAAAAGACTTGTTAAAGTCGTGTGAATTAAGAGATGTTTATACGGAAGCAAAAATTGCATTTAGTTCTATGGCTAAACATATTGAAACTGCCTACCCAATTGAATTGCTAGAGGATTTTAAGAAATATAATGATTATTATAAAGACTTAGAACAAGACGAAGTTGATTATAGAGAATGGTGTGCAGAAAATCGCCTATTTATAAATCCACTCAACGATGTTTTAACATGTAGTGTTGTTGCTAATGATTATTTGTTTACTCCATCAATGGTATTAAAAGTTGACGAGAAACCAATTTACCAAACAATGTTCAATCAATTGAAGCAGGAATATGTAAGTGCGAGGTATTTGTTTTTTGAATCACTTTTTAATAATGAAACGCATTTTTCTGACAAAGAAGTAACTTTAATGGATACATTAGATTATTCGGTTTATTCTTTATCGGTAGAAAAAACGAAAATTGCATTTAGAATTTGTTACTCAATTTTTGATAAGATATCTTATTTCATTAATCTGTATTTAGGATTAGGAAATAATCCTAAGCGAGTAAGTTTTAGAAATATTTGGTACAAGAATTTAAACAAAAACCAAGGATTGAATGATACAATATCTCAATCTGACAATTGGGCTTTAAGGGGGCTGTATTGGTTGAGTAAAGATTTGTATGAAAAAGAATTTGATATAATAATTGAACCGCAGGCAAAGGAAATAGCAAATATCAGGAATTATATTGAGCATAAATCCTTTATGGTAGTAGAGTCCTTTAGTACAGATTGGACACAAGAGACTGAGACTTATGAAATAGGTAGGGACTTATTCGTTGAAAAAACATTAAAAGTGATAAAATTAAGTCGTTCTGCGTTAATGTATCTATCATTCATGATTTATGAGGAGGAAAGTCATAGAGAAAAGAATAGAGGTGAAGGAGTAATAATGCCCGTAGAATTTATACAATTAAAGGATGAATATAAAACATAATAATGCCAGTGCCTAACAATAAATATAGGTCATTGGGCGGATAGTGCTAAATTTGGAAATGAGTACATTTAATAAAACAAAAAGAGAGGGAATAAAGGGGTCATTCTTGACAGATAGCTTTTTTGATGCACAAAGACCATAATATCGTTTGATGAAAAAAAGAGTGGTCGTGGCATGACCATTGAGAATGCGGGGAATAGGGGTTGTATCTTAACAGGCTGTTTATAAATTATACAATCTAACCGAAGAGGAAATAAAAATTGTTGAAGGAATGAATAATAATCCTCATAACTCAAAATCATTTTAACCAACAACTTCAGATTTTTAGCATTGTAAAGCAATAAAGGGGTCTATCATCTTTCGGCCAATTTTTTATACCTGTTGATTTATGTTTCCCGATCATTTACTCTCCTGCTTATTTATAGATTTTTGCCAACTGCCTTGAGAAAGTGGCAAACCTCTATACCTTATCCCACACGCACACAATCTGTTATAAAAATTCCACTTCCGAGCGCTTGCGCTCTTTTGAACAACTTCTTACCCCTTTTCCCCAACAGCCAAAACCCAATAGAAATACGCCTCGGATATCCTCTTCTACGGTATCAAACCATTCCGCTGCTGTTGCCATTTTGATAAGCGCATCTTTTAATCCGGTTCGTTCTTTTACTGGCAAAAGAACATCTATGTCAATCGATAGACGGGC
>JAYEJL010000032.1:0-20291 GCA_034660555.1 Thermotogota bacterium | reverse complement strand
AATGCATCCATACACATTCGCTCTATTGAACTGTATACCAAGACTGGATGTTAAACAAAAAGAACTTGCACCTATACCCGGTCAACCACCAGTGATGATGGATCCTCCAAGTCTTTGTCCATTTTTACCAAGATGTGAAAGAGCTACCAAAAAATGTTATCAGGAATTACCTGAACTTGAAGAAATCGAAGATAATCATTATATTCGCTGCTTCAATCCTGCTACAAAAAAAGTTTCAGTCGTCAAGGAGGATATTGAATGAAGTTACTGGATGTACGCAATCTAAAAAAATATTTTCCAATCAGACAGGGTTTTTTAATAGAGAGAACTGTAGGATTTGTCAAAGCTGTTGATAATGTTTCATTTACTCTGGATAGAGGAAAAAGCCACGGTATCGTTGGTGAATCGGGTTGTGGTAAAACTACCATAGGAAAGACAATTTTGAGATTACATGAACCAACTGAGGGTGAGCTGTTAATTGATGGTGAAGATACTACATTCTATTTTTTTAGAAAAAAAGATGCTCTGGAGCATTTAAACAAGAATTACTTCTCTCTCCCTGCATTCAATAATGGTGGTAAAGACCTTGAACACCATCAGCTGAAGATATATGAAGCTTATAAAAAAACAGATAAAGATCCAAAAAAGGCTTTGAATTTTCTTCTTGAGGATCGTAGAAAGAAAATGAAGATGTTTCGTCAAAAGGCACAGATAGTTTTTCAAGATCCTATGTCATCCTTGAATCCACGAATGACCGTAGGTCAGATGCTTTCTGAACCACTAGTGTTTCATGGTTTCGCAAAAAATATTGATGAAGCAGTAAAAATGGTTAAGGATTTGCTTTCCAAAGTAGGGTTAAAACCGTATCATATAGATAGATATCCACATCAATTCAGTGGCGGTCAAAGACAGAGGATCGCAGTTGCGAGAGCAATAAGCGTTAATCCAGATCTTCTGGTATTAGATGAACCTACATCCGCCTTAGATGTTTCGGTACAGGCACAGATAGTTAAATTGTTTAAAAAACTTCAAGAAGACTTGAATGCAGGTTATCTGTTTATTTCACATGACCTTGCTCTTGTAAGATTTATATGTGACAGCGTCAGTGTTATGTATTTGGGTAGGATCGTTGAACAGGGAGACATTCAGAAAATTTTTGATGACCCACTTCATCCCTATACCAGAGCTCTTTTAGCAGCGGCACCAATAGCAGATCCTAAAAAGAAAAGAAGCAGGAAAGATCTTGTAGGAGGGCAGGTCCCTAGTCCCATTAATAGACCAAAGGGATGTTTCTTCCACCCAAGATGTAAATATAAAATTAAAGGTCTTTGTGACGAAAAATATCCACCTATGTACAAAATTGATGATAACCATTACGTGGCGTGTCATCTTTATTCAGATACTTCTCTAAAAGGAGGGGAAAAAGCATGAAAAAGTTAGCATTGTTATTGGTTGTTCTTTTTGCAGTGGGCTTCGCTTTTGCTCAGGAACCTGAGTATTTAGTGACAGACCTCGAAGGTAACCCTGGAGGTACATTATATTTGACAACTACTTCGGGCCCAAAAACACTGAATTACTCCTGGGCTCAGGAAACAAGCTCTACAGACATTATAGACATGTTCCTGGATTCTTTACTCGATGCAGACCTAACAGGTAATCCTTCAGGCGGAGGACTTGCAAAAGATTGGTGGTACTCCGAAGATCAAAAAACCGTTTTCTTCCAGATTAGGGACGGATTAAAATGGTCAGATGGAGAACCTTTCACCATTGATGACGTTGTTTTCACCTTCAAAGACATTTACTTTGTTGAAGGTATGACAGCAAATGGACCTACAGGCTACGTTGACAGTAATGACAAGCTTCCAGAAATCGAAGTTGTTGATGACACAACAATTTCTTTCACCTGGTCAACTCCTTCTTACTGGGGCTTCAGAGCTGTCGGATGGACAAGAATTCTTCCTGAACATGTCCTAGGCGAGGCTGTGCGGAATGGAACATACCAGCAGGCCTGGACAGTAAACGAAATTGATAAAGTTGTTGGTATGGGGGCATTTATTCCTGTCGAATACTCAGAAGGCACAAGAGTTGTACTAGAAAGAAATCCCCATTTTTATGCAGTTGATAAAAATGGCGTAAAACTGCCATATCTTGACAGAGTAGTTTTCCAGATTGTACCTGACCTCAATACTGAACTCTTAAAATTTGAGGCAGGAGAATGTGATATTTACGGACCAACAGCTGAAAACTTCCCGAGAATTGCCGAACAGGCAGAAGAAAAAGGCTGGGTGGTAGGTACTGGTGGACCTACAACCGGTTCAAGCTTCATTACTTTGAATCTGGTTAATCAGGATGATGCAAAGAGAGCATGGTTTAGAAACGTACATTTCAGAAGAGCTCTCGTTTACTTGCTGGATAGAGAAAGTGTTATTGAGACACTTTACAACGGTCTCGGTACTCCATTGTACGGACCTGTTCCTCCATCTTCAGGATTCTACAATCCTGAAATCGAAAAGGCATTCCCGTACAAATACTCTGTCATTAGAGCCAGACTTGAGCTCAAAAAAGGCGGTTTTAACTGGGATAATGCAGGTAATTTAATAGACGCTGATGGAAATCGCGTTGAATTCATCATGACAACTAATGTTGGTAATAATGTGCGTGAGGCCATAGGTAACATTATGGTCGAAAGTGCAAGCAAAGTTGGTATAAAAATCAATTTTGTTCCAATGCAGTTCAATACACTCGTACAGAAGCTTCTCGGGCCTGATTTTGATGCAGTTATTATTGGTCTGACTGGTGGTTCAGATCCAGGTAGTGGTTGGAATGTTTGGAGACTTGATGGTGGACTTCATTTCTTCAACTTCTCACCAGAACTAAGACCTGATACAGTATCTGAAGAGATTTACAAGCAATTCGATTGGGAAAAACGCATTCATGAGATTTATTTAGAATCTGTTGGTGCTTTTGGAGAAGAAAGATATGACTTATTTGCCGAATTCCAGATGCTATGTGCTGAGTATCAGCCTATGCTTTACACAATTTCACAGAATTATCTTTATGCACATCAGGGTAATGTACATCTCGCCAATCCTAATCCAAATCCATTTGCAGGCCAACTATGGCATTTGTACGGAATCTGGAAAGACTAATATAAAGGAAATTCTCTTTTTTAAACGGGAGGGAGTTTCCCTCCCGTTTTACTGATTTTCAGCTTCTCAAGGAGGGAAGAAAGTGCTCAAGTATATTGTAAGAAGAATTATCCTTGCTATTCCAGTATTGCTGGGTATATCAGTTTTGGCATTCTTGATAATTTCTACAGCACCTGGTGATTTTTTAGACAACTACAGATTGAACCCCTCAGTAAGTCCAGAACAGGTTGAGATTCTTGAACGGCAATTTGGTTTTGACAAACCTATTGTTGTTCAATATTTCAAATGGCTTGGTGAAGTTTTAAGAGGTAATTTTGGTTATTCGTTTGTTTATCATGTGCCAGTTTTTGATCTAATCTGGAGAAGATTGGGTGCAACATTACTTCTCAGTATACCAACGTTGATATTCACCTGGGGTATAGCCATACCTTTGGGAATTTATGCAGCACTGCACCAGTATTCTGCTAGTGATCAGGGGTTATCGGTTTTTGCTTTTATAGGTTTATCTATACCTAACTTTTTCTTTGCCCTTTTGTGGTTGTTTATGGCAGCGAAAACTGGGTGGTTCCCTATTGGTGGCATTCTCTCATTAAATCACGATGAACTCTCAATGATAGGCAAATTAGGAGATTATTTATGGCACGTTGTCGGACCTGTTGTTACTCTCGGTACAGCAGGTTTAGCTGGTCAGATGAGACAAATGCGTGGTCAACTATTGGATAAGTTGACTCAGGACTATGTTATCTTTGCCAGAGCAAAAGGAATGCCAGAAAATAATGTCATCTATACCCATGCTGTAAGAAATGCTATTAATCCTCTAATAACTATGTTTGGTTATGCACTTTCTGCTTTATTGGGTGGAGCTGTTTTAACAGAGACGGTCTTTGGATGGCCTGGTATGGGAAGATTAGTCATTGAAGCGCTAACATCACAGGATTTATTCCTTGTTATGGCTTCGCTGTTATTGGCATCACTGATGTTAGTTATTGGAAATCTGTCTGCTGATTTACTACTCGCCTGGGTTGACCCCAGAATACGCTACAGACTTAGATAGGGGTGAGTTTTTTGAATAAGAAAAATAACAAAAAAACGAATAAACCAACTAAAAAAACAGAAGAAGTAAAAAAAGAAGATCTTTTTGAAGTAGAGTACCTGAATCGTTGGCAGCTTATCTGGCGAGCTTTAAAAAAACATAAACTTGGCATCATTTCAATGTGGATTCTCTTGATTTTTTATCTTGTTGCGATATTTGCTAATTTTCTTTCACCATACAATCCCTATGCGCAAAATCAGGATTTATCGTACTCTCCTCCATCGAATATTAGATGGTTTGATGAAGAAGGAAAATTAACCTGGCCTTATGTATATCCATACGTTTTAGAAAGAGACCCTCAAACCTACCGAACCTCATTTTCTGAAGGAACCTCACTACAACATATTACAGCTGAAGATCTTAAAACCGGTGAGATTAGTGAATTTACTATTGGAGAAGAGAATGTGAATTCAATATATCTGGTTGTTGAAACAACCCAATATGCAGAAGATACTGAGGGAAACATTGCCCAACTAACAACAAGACCTGTATATAAAGTTGTAGAGTCATTGAAGCTAAGTGAAGTAGGCATTTTGGAGGGACCACTAAGAACTGAACGTGAAGATCCAAATTATCTTAAAAACTTACCTACCTGGCAATATCCTGGTTTGAAAGAGATTGGTGAACCGGTCAAACTTATAACAGAAAAACGATTACATAGAATATATGCAATAACAAAAGATGAAATCAAAGAAGTGGTAAAAGAAGCGATTGTAATTGTCAATGATGTTCTTGATGTTGAAGGTGGCGATTTAGAACTTGCAAGGAGTTATCTTAGTGAATTTGCAGTCGACCCGGATTTGTTTGAGGTTGCTCAAAAACCTAAAGTTATTGAATATAAAACGAGAAAATTCCCAATTAAGTTTTTTATTAGATCCTGGGAATACAAACTACTTTGGTTGATTCCATCAGATATTCATCTTTTTGGTGTTGAAACACCAGCAGAAGTTCATTTATTTGGTGGAGATGCTTATGGTCGAGATGTCTTTTCAAGAATACTCTTTGGTTCAAGAATTTCCCTATCTATTGGTATATTGGGAATAATTATCACTTTTACATTAGGACTTATTATCGGTGGAGCAGCAGGCTATTATGGTGGTTGGGCTGATGAAATTTCTATGAGGTCCACTGAGATTTTGATGTCAATTCCTGGTTTTTATTTGCTTATTTCTTTACGTGCTATATTACCTGTAGGTTTACCCCCTCATATTACTTATTTACTAATTGTGGTTATTCTGAGTTTTATTGGCTGGCCCGGTATGTCAAGGGTCATACGTGGTATGGTTCTTTCTTTAAAATCTAACGAGTTTGTTGAAGCTGCTATGGCTATGGGCTACCCTGACAGAAGGGTTATTTGGAAGCATATTATCCCAAACACTTCAACATATATAATAGTTGCAGCAACACTTTCGATTCCTCAATATATAATTGGCGAGGCAGGACTTAGTTTTCTTGGTTTGGGTATCTCAGAACCTTCAGCTAGCTGGGGACTGATGCTCAGCCAGGCGCAAAATATAAAATCTATGACTGAGGCCCCGTGGTTGCTGGTACCCGGTCTGTTTATATTTATAGTTGTTATGGCATTTAACCTGCTTGGCGATGCGCTGAGAGACGCGCTTGATCCAAGAGCATTGGGAATATAATTCACTGCAGTATGATAGATCGGCTATAACCGAAGTACTGTATTAATTTGCTTTCTTGATTTTTAATTAGATGAAAATAATTGCGAGCGCTCCAGATCATTCCGGGGGCTCGTTTATTTTTTTGTGCTTAATACTACTGATAACGCAAGCACCAAACATAAAAAGAGAAGCATAAGAATTCCTGGCAAAGAGGGTATATCCTGAATATCAAAGAGGTTGTATAAAGGACGTGTGAGCCATCCAAGTCCTTTTTGATAAACTCCATATACATATATTACAAGAGCTGATGAACTCAGAAAAATTAGAGCAGCCTTTGCTATCTTCTTAAAAGAAACAATCAAAAAAATCTGCATTGAAATGGCTAATAAAAACAAATTAACAGAAAACCAGATAGAAATCTCCGAAAACTCAAGGTTTTTCTCAAACAGATTCCCCAAGAAACCGCTACCAGCTGACACTACCAGCAACGCTACAGCTGCTAACAGAAGAATGTCAGTCATTATTATAAGAATCATCTTCATACAATCTACCTCCAAATAAATCACCAGAGTCGAATGTCTTCCAATATAATTATACTAAACCCAAAGCCGAATAAATTAGGACCACCAAACGTATAAATGAATCCCGATAATTGATTGTTGTTTTTCGTATATACTCTTTGTCGACCATCCTGAGCATCTCCTTTTATACCCCGCTTTCTTTTTGTGGATACTTAAAGCTTATCAGGGTTATTGCTCGGGGTGGTCATTTTTTCGTTATCATTTCACATTTTTCTCGACAGCCTTGTTTTATCTTTTGAACTTTATCATACCACTGATTAGAATAAAATTATTACTAAAACAGGTGCGTTACATATGTAGACATTCTCTCTTAATTACCAATGAAGTAAGAGCATTTAATCAAAGTAAACAGGATTAAATTTTTCCCTTCTCCGTTAGCTAATCACATTTCAACCGGAAATTTTAGATAGCATTATAGAAATCGTGTAATTATCGGTTTATCTATATATAAATGATGTTCAGTTTTACAGTTTTAACATAGAGTCTCTTTTATCGTTTATATCGCTCTGCCAATTTTTCTTGATATCTTTGACCAATCTTTTAAATACGTTTATTATTTTATATGTTCTAACTGAAATTTTTTTAATTGCTTATAACAAAACAAAACCCCGGCGCATGGCCGGGGTCGAATTCCATTAGCTATCAATCAATTAAAATGTAATTATATAGAAGAATTCTACATACCAGGTTGAAATATCAAATAGTTCAGAGATACCTGCACTGATATTTAAGAGATCATACAGTTTTGTAGCTAAATTTATTGATGCTGAGGAAGAACCATCAAGCAAGTAGTAACCACCATCTAATGTGAGTGCAGGATCTGAAATTACGCCAAGACCTAATTCTGGTGTTACTGACAATTTTGCATATGCACTCAAATCTTTAAAGTCATCAACTAAGTTACCGTAAGTTGGTGGATAAGCAAACCAATTATTATAATCACCTGATCCGACATCAACTGATACAGTTAGAGGACCAAATGTTTGTGAAGTACTTGCATGTACCTGAGCTGTGTAATCATTTGCTGGGAATGTTGCGTCTCCATATACCCAGGCAGAAGCGATATCATGATCAACAGAAAGTTTGCCATCAATGAAATGACTGGTACCAGCTATGTCATATTCATAACCAGCATCAACACCAAAAATACCCTGTGTCAGGGAAGCTCTTAATCCTGCAAACTGACCCCAATCAGTAGAATAGAAGACATAAGGATTGAGCGTAACAAGATCAGCTACTGTCATTGTGTAGTCAGCGCCCGCGAAATATCTGTTATCTGTGTCATAACCTGCTTTGAGATTAAGGTTTTCAATTGGAGTAACGTAGAGCTCACCTGCAGCAGAAACAAATGTGTAAACATTGAACTTTGCCTGTGCCCTAAGATCAACCATATCAAGAATATTAGCTTTTACTGCAACTTTGTCGTCTGTACCATCTTGTGTTGCAATCTGCAAACCAATCTGTTTGAGGTTCATGCGCATTAAATGATTCCATAATCCATCATCGAGGTAGTTGAACCATTTAAGAGAATACTTCCCTGATAACGCCATACTAGAAAACCATGTTAAACCTAGATTATCATTCTCAATAGCAAGTTGACCAATAGAAAGGTCATCAAGTGGTTCATCCAGGCTTACTGAAATACTCAAATTATCATGTGGTACGCTAAAACCCCAACCGAAATCTAGATCCCATGTCTGCAGTGCAGTATGTTTCCCATCTTTGTCAAACAATACACTACCTTTTACTGTACCTTCAACCCAAGGATTTAGGTTTACCTGAGTTGTAGCAAATAGACCTACTGATACAAGGACTATTAAAACTATCAAAAGCTTTTTCATATGCACTTACCCCCTTCAAGAGATTTTTGTGGTAACAATATTAATTACGTACTATCTCAAATTTTAGCACAAAGAACTCCCTAAAACCAAACGACTGAGCGCCTTGTGCTAGTTATTACAATTACTACAGTCCAAGAATCAGCGCAACGATACCAACAGCAAGACCTGCGAGACCAATCCACAAGGAGCTGTTAGCTGTTTTGCTGGCTTTTTCGACTTTTTCGTCAACCTTTTTCACTGCTTCTTCATTATCACTTTTAACGGATTCTACTTTTTCATTTACATCACTTTCAAGTGTGCTAACTTTTTCTTCCAGGTTCTTTACGTCTTTCGCGTCAGCTTTAGCCAATTTTATAGAAAAAAGATTACTACTGAGTTTGTCTGTGACATTCTCAATATACTCAAAATCTTCTGCGCTGACATAATTCTCTTTGATATCTTCAATTGATCTTTCAAGATCTAAAATATCAAAAACATTTGAATCAATCTGGTCATAAGTAACCTCGAACATTTCATCATATTCTGCCTTTGCAGCTTCAAATTCTTCTACAGTTACATAATTTTCTTTGATGTTCTTAACTTCATCTTCAAGGCCAATGATGTCAAAGATATTAGAATCGATTTGATCATAAACTACATCTAATTTGCCCTCAAAAGCATCCATTTCTTCTTTTGTTACGAACTTATTTCCCAGATTAGCTACGGCCTGGCCAATAAACTTCGTTGTTATTTGCAAATCTGATAGTGATTTTTCAAGACTGCTGATTTTTGTATTGTATGTACCACTGAGTTCATCAATATCAGCATTTATCATGCCAATTTCTTCTTTCATGCTGGTTATATCGGATACATTTTTGTTGATTTGATCAAATGCTGGACCTACTACTCCCTCTTTTACTCCTGATAACTCAGATTCCAATCCAGCTATCTTTTCATCAAGTTTGTTTTCTGTAAGGCCTATCTTCTTATAAAGGAAATCAATCTTCTGGGACATTTGTTCAGATGTTACGAAAGCATCCGTTTTTCCTTCAATTTCAGCCATTTTTTCATCAAGATCGGCCAGATTTTCTTCAAGCATATCTACTCTTTGAGCAGATGCTTTTGAAATCTTAATGGCGAATAGATCACTGCTGATTTTGTCAATTGCATTTTCCATGTATTCAAAATCATCAACTGTTATAAAGCCACCCATGTCTTTTTCTAGATCGGATACCTTATTTTCGATCTCCATAATATTGAACACATTTGAATCTACCTGATCAAAAACAACATCCATATCCGTCTCAAGTGTACCAACTCTGTCCTTCAAACCTTCAATATCATTATTAACATCTGCAACTGCTTTTTTAGAATCAGAGATTTCAAGTGAAAGACTAGCAACTTTCTTCGTTAGAGCAAAAACGACCTCCTGTACCTTTTGATCGCCTGTGTCAACATAATCTAAAGTCTTACTGAGTACTTCTGCTAGCTGATATCTTGATACTACCTCTTTTCCCTGGAATGTTTCATCCGGGAAACCCTTCAACAATCCAGCAGAAGTGGTTTTCATAACCGCATCATATGCCCAGTGATCCTCCGGAACATCCGAATAGCTTACTGCCAAAGCAAAAGCGGACATCACCAGGGCCAGGAAAACTAACACAACAAATTTCTTCATGAAACCTACCCCCTTTCAAAATGTCAAATGATTCTTTTTAGTAAATTAATGCACAAGTTTATTATACAGGAAAATCGTATCTGTATTCAAGAGTTCACACGATTTTCTTCAATCTGAAAAACCTACGTTTACCAATACGTAAAATATTACCATTTGAAATCTTCATTTCAGCATTAATATCAGAAACCGTCTTGTTATTGTACTTCACTCCATTTTGCATCACTAAACGTTTTGCTTCACTTCGTGACTGAATATTTGTGTAATCTACCATAAGATCTATTATATTTATTATATCACTCTTTAACTCTATCACTGGCATATTTTCAGGAACTTTTTTCCTTCTAAACACACTGATAAAATTATTCTGTGCTTCCTGTGCTGTTTTTCCCCCATGAAAAAATGAAACAATTTCATATGCCAGCTTCATCTTTTCATCTCTAGGATTTGTACCCTTTTCTTTAATCTTTTCCTCAATTTCTTCTATATCTTCCTCAGAGATGTCTGTCAATAAACGCATATACTTGATGATTAAACTGTCAGGAATGGACATTATTTTCCCGTATTTGTCATCCGGGGTATCTTCGAAAGCAATATAATTATCGTAGCTTTTGGACATTTTCAGATGTCCATCAGTGCCCTCTATTAATGGGAGTGTCATAATACACTGAGGTTTTTGTCCATATTCTTCCTGTATTTTTCTGGCAACGATAAAATTAAATAGCTGATCTTCTCCGCCTATTTCTATGTCTGCTTTCACCACTACCGAATCATATGCTTGAGCAAGAGGGTAAAGGAATTCTGATACACTGATCGGCTCATTATTAGAGTATCTCTTTGAAAAATCATTTCTTTCCAGCATACGTGCAACAGTATATTTACCTGAAAGCTTAAGAACATCTTCAAAGGAAAGAGGATCGAGCCATTCTGAATTGAACCTTAACTCTGTTTTCTTTCTATCGAGTATTTTATAAGCCTGTGAAGTATAAGTCCTGGCATTATCCTTTGTTTCTTCTTTGGAAAGCATGGGTCTTGTCTTTGATCTACCGCTCGGATCTCCTATTCTTGCTGTGAAATCACCAATAATAAGAACTACCTTGTGGCCAAATTCCTGAAATTCTCTCAATTTTTTTAGAACTACAGCATGACCAAAATGCAAATCCGGTCTTGAAGGATCTACCCCCAGTTTAATCCTCAAAGGTCTATTTAATTTGAGTTTTTCAAGTAGTTCCTCTTTTGAAATAAGTGTTACTATGTTCTTGCTTAAAGTCGAGTACTGATCTCCCCCAGACTGCAAAAAGTTTCACCTAACCCTTCATAAGATTAGACATGATAACACTCAATAAAATTCCATTAACAACAAAAGCTATTGCAAGTGCAACAGTGATTTTACCCATTGTATCCAGACCCTTTTTTCTGCCAAACATCGTATGGCTTGCACCACCACCAAATCCAGCTCCCAGTTCAGAGGCCTTTGACATCTGATTGAAAACGACAACAGTGAGAGCTACACTGATAATTACATGAAGCACAACCAAAACATACGAAAGTATAACCATAACTATTACCTCCCGAGTGCATGAACATTCTTTTCGTATTATACTATATGTAAATAACACTGGCAAATAGCTAAACATATGGAGGTGTTTTGTGGAATCCAAAAATGTAATTGTTTATTTGCCCCTAAAACCGGAAAAAGCAAAAATACAAAACCTTCCTGTAAAGCTTCCCGTTAGAATTGAAGACTTCCCTTCCATTGTTGATAAAGATCGAATTGATCCGGATATTATCATTAGGGGTCTTGAAGCACAGTATAAGGTCACAAAAAAAGATGGTTATTACTCTTCATATCTTGTGTTCCATTATTATGAAGCTTTTAAAAGGGCTTTAAATAAAGGTCAATACGAAAAAGCAGAGTCATGGCTTAACAAAGCAAAAGAAGTTAAGTTGGATTATAGATATTATTTCTATCGGGGAATTTTATTGAAGAAACAAAACCAATTAGATGCTGCTGAACTTAACCTAAGAAAATCAACGGGAATGAATCAAGCATTTGCTATCGGTTATCATGAACTGGGTAATGTTCTTTATTCAAAAAAAGAATATGAAGATGCAGCAGAATTTTACCTGAAAGCAATAGAATTATCTGAAGGAGAATTTCATCTGCCTTATATTGGCATCGTGGATTCCTATATGGCTTCAGGATTAATCGAACCTGCAATGGAAATACTTGAAAAAATCCCTTACTCTTCACCCGTTATAACCGATGCATTACTTAGAAAGGGAGTAATATTCAACGAAAAACAGCAATACGAGAAAGCAGAAAAGATTTTTTCGCAAGCCATAAAAAAAGAAAAGCGATGGGAATTATTTTACAACAGAGCCTTTTCAAAAATGAGGCTGGGAAAACTTAAGAAATCACAAATAGATCTGGAAAATGCCTGGGAACTAAACAAAGAGGGTTATTTCATTCTTTACGAACTCGCATTGATAAACAAAAAAAGAGGTTTCGTCGAACACGCAACAGATTTATTGCAAACATATCTTCAAAACGGAAATGATCCGAAAGGTTACTTTGCTCTTAGTGAGTGTTTTAGACTGAACGGCAACTTCGAAGAAGCTAAAAAAACATTAGAATATCTCCCTGATGATCAAAAAAAGGATTTGATTAAAAGGTTAAAGGTACACGAAAACATTCAGAAGGAGAAAAAAATTGCAGAGCCTGTTGATACCATAGAACCTGTTCTTACATCGATAGAATTAATTTACTTTAACAGAATCTTAAATAAAGCAATTACAAAAGCACTTGAATGTTTTTCAAACAATAAAGAACAAGCTATTAAAGATGAAGGCATTGATTATGGCCTGTTGCTTAAGTCTTTATCGCAGTATACAGAGTCAGAAAGAATTATTAGATTAATTCAAGGTATTGAACCTGATGAAAAACCTTTCAAGACAGAACATATTGAGTTATTTTTGAAGTATCTTTTGTTGAATAAACAGAGAATCTCTTCTTCTGAGTTGTTGAGTTATCGATTCCCTTTTCTTGTTTCTGGTAATGGAAAGGCAACTGCGATTTGCAGAACGATATTCAAATTATTTTTAAGAGCACTTTCTGGAGAACCTTTCGAGAATGAGCTAATAATTGATGATCTTGAAGAACTTAAAGACCTTTCTTTCAATTTATACAAATATGTAGTGGATAATTTGATAAAAAAAACCTACGATGTAGAAGAATTAATGGATCAATATTATGAAAAACCAGAAAACTTGGTTCTGGTTTTGATAAGGACCATACAAAATAACACATTAAAGGATTTTAAGGATAGACACGTTCTTTTCTGTACATTTTACAACATCCAAACAATTACTAAAGGAGGATAATAATGAATAAAGAAGAAATTCAAAAGAAATTTGAGCAGATTATTGAAAGAATCGAAAAGGAAAAGATGAATGAAACGGAAGCTTTGAAAGAAATTGAAGAAAATTTTTCGGAAGAAGAAAAAGAAGCACTTATGGAAGTAATGGGAATGTTTTTTGGTGAAGTATCTTCAATGACTGAAAATCCTAAAGAGTATTTCTTCAATAATGAATCAGAAAAGAAATTGCAGGAAAAGCTTTCAAAAAAAGAAGAAAATTCAGACGAAGAGTGAATTTAGGTTATAAAGGATTATTCTTTCTTATGTTATCAGGCAGCGTTCTTGTATAGTTATTGGCAACGAAAGTGCTAAAATATAAGAAGCACCGTAATCTTAAATTATAACAATACCTGGAACATACTAAGAAAAACTTAACTCATATTGCGTGTAAACAACGTATAAAAACCAGGGAATACGTTCCGGTTAAAAATTAAGGGTTCTGTTTTTTGCTCATGATTAGTAAAATAATTATTCTTTAGTCAAATGAAACATAAGACGCATTCTAAAGGGGGAGATCCAATGCGGAAGTTGTTTTTTATGCTTATCTTTATAGCTGTTACAGCAACCATTTTTTCATATGGATCAATCAACGTCGGAAGTAATCCAACAAACGCTGTGGTTTTTATAGATGGCAATAGACTGGGATATACACCTTTTAGTTACAATGTTGTTCCCGGGTTCCACAGGGTAGCAGTTCAGTTAAAAGGATTTGAACCCTTTGAAACATATGCTTTTATAGAAGACAATGTAGAAAAAGACATCAGAGCTATACTTCGGGTGAGGAAAGATCTCGCTTCAAGTATTGGAAATATAATATTTGGGATTACTGTTGAAGCTTCTGAAACGGAAAACTGGTTTTTTGAGAACACTGAAATTGCTTTAAAAGAAACAATTGATAGTTTTGGATTAGAATCAAAGGTTGTAAATGGAGAATCTCTTGACAAAAATAAACTTGAAGATTTTAATTACTATATTGATGTATTCTTGACCGCTTCTGAAGCTTCACCTTCAGGACATGACTTCGATTTACAAATAAAGGGATATACTGCAGAAAATATCGAAGAAAGCTTTTTTAATACTAAAACTAAATTTAGTGTAAAAGCTACCAGACAGGAATTTGTTGAAGGTTTTTTACCAGTTTTAGACAGCACGATTGGTGATTTTAGTTATAAACTGGTCAAGAAAATATATTCAGAAACACTCGGGAATATTGAGTTTTATAGTATTGACATCACACAGTTTCCTTTAATTTCATTGATCTTTAGACCAATTGATGAAGAAGGATTACCTCTTTCTCTTGAAGAAATAGATAAAAGTACCTTCACCATCCTGCAGAATGATAACCCAACAACTCCTGAAAGTGTTAGACAGATCTACAGAGAAATGAATTTGAATTTTATGATTGCTCTCGATAGAAGTGGTAGTATGATACCCGTTATGGAACAGGCAAAAAATGCCACCAAAGAATTTATCGAAATGCTTCCCAAAAACAACGAAACAGCATTAATGGCTTTTGGCACGGAAATTGAACTTCTTAAAAACTTCACATCCAATAAAGATGAGTTAAATGCAGCGATAGATAGAATAAATGCAGAGGGATCAACCCCACTTTATGATACAGTTATTGAAGCAATAGAAATTCTTTCCTCGCGCGAAGGGCTGAGATTTCTCGTACTTATTACAGACGGCGTAGATGCAAATTATACAGACACAGCTTTTGGTAGTAATAGCAGACTATCAGATGCCATAAGATTGGCCAGAGAAAAGGGTATCCCGATTTTAACAATAGGAATAGGCACAGAAATAGATGAGTTTAGTCTGGGAACTCTTGCATTGTCAACAGGAGGTATTTTCTTAAATACTCCAACAATTGATGAACTTAAAACATCATTCGAGAAGCTTCTTGAACTGTTCAACAGCTCTTATGTTCTAAGATATGAGTACATTGACGACAGAAATCCTACTATGGTGATAGATACACCAGAAAGAATACTAAAAGGTAAGTTTTTCGTACCCCTTGATTATGTCGATCTTGAATTATCATTACCTGATTCAGTTGTTTCCGGACAGATGTTCCCTGTAAAAATAACATCAAGAGCCACCATGACTGAACCATTGGAATTAGAACTATCTGTTGTCGATGGCGAAAACAATGTTCTGTTTAGCAAACAAGAACTCTTTAAAGACCAGTCGACAATAAGGTTGAACATTCAAGAAGATGGAGAATTTTTTATTGAACTTCAAGCGGTGGACTTTTTTGAAAGAAAATCCATAACAGTTCTTTCACTGGAATCAATGATTGAGCAGTTAATAAACAAAAAAGATTATCTTGAAGCCGTAAACTTCATCAAGAATTATTTAGAGAATGCTAATTATCCAAACTCACTTATTCCATATTTGCTGGAAAAACTTGCGGAAAATCAATTCAGAGCAGCTCTGATCGAAGGTTCAGTGACAAAGCTTAGTGAATTCATAGAAATTAGCAAAAGATTTGACAATGAACTCAAAAAGCCGGTAAATATTTATTATGAAGTCATATCTTATTATTACATTGGACAAATGGCAAAAGCTTATAAAAAACTTGAAGAAACATCATTTGAAGAGGAAAGTAGAAAGTCAATTATAAACGCATTATTTGCTGTAAAAGAAAATCCCGAGGAAGCACTGGGTATCATTGAAGATATCGCCATTAACACTCTTGATCCTTTTGCTTCAAGAATCTACATAGAATCTCTACTGTCTACTGGAAAAGATGAACAGGCAACAGCATTTTGTGAAAGGTTAGTTGAAACTGAAAATGATGATCCATTGCTGTTAAGTAGCATCTTCTTGGGCGGTTTTTATACGGGAAATAGCGATTTGTTAAAACATATAAATAATAAGATAGAACCTTATGAGACCCTTAAACCGCTTAAAATATACTGGAATTACCACACATTGAATTTGACAGAAAATACAACTAAAGCTAACAATCTTATTGAAAGCACAACTGAGTATCCTAACATTGTTAAGGCGAAAATTCTTAACTCCAATATTGCAGCTATTGATAATTTACTTGAAAAGCTTAAAACAATGGATCCTGCCGATATAAGATTTCTTTTGCTGCTTGAAAAACCGTCTCTTGATGCCAGTTTGACTCTTGAGTTACCAGTTGAATTACCCTATATCACTAAGGTAAAGGAAAATATCCCTGTTAGAGGAAGAAGTAACCTCTCTACGTTCTCGCCGTTCTTTTTTAACAGCAATCTAATGAAAACTTATGTTGATCCATTTATTATTTTCTTTAGAGGTTATGACTTACATTCGCCATTACAGGGCAAGCATTCACCGATATTAAGTATAGTAAATGCTAATGGTTCAAAAATTGCTGAACTTCCTGTTGATATTATTTATGATAAAGTTTCGCCCACAATAAAAGTGGATAGATTTTTCTATACATCTCTTAACACAATTACCATAGAAGCTGAAATACTTGATGACACAGAAGTAGAAAACGTATTACTTGATGGAAATGAAGTCAGTTATGAAATTATTAATGGAAAGTATAGTCTTAGTTATGAACTTGACAGAAAGTCAAAGGCGTTAACACTTTCAGCTCTTGACATTGCAGGCAACATAACGAATGAAAAAATATATGTGATCTACGATGTTAACCCACCCGAAATTAATATCAAAGGACGTTCTTTCACCGGTGAAAATCAAGCAAAACTGGTTATTGAAGCATTCGATGATACAGGTCTTCAGTTTATTACAATTCAAGACAAAAGATACAATGCTGATAGCAAAAAGTCTTTTGAAGAAACAATAAGTATTGAGCTGGAAGAAGATGAAAGTAAGATTGTTAAAGTAGAAGCTATTGATCTTGCTGGGAATTCTTCATCAAGAGCTTTTACAGTTGAACAGGATAATGTTCCTCCTGAGGTTGAAGTAAAACTGGAGAGTCAAGTTGTTTCTGATTTAGCAGAAATAACAGTAATTGCAACAGACATAAGTGGTATAAAAAGAATAACTGTTGGTGACATTGTACGTGATTACGATAATCCAAACCATCTAAGAGAAACCTTCAAACTTAGTTTGAATGAATCTCAGGATATTGCCATTTTGGTTGAAGATGGATCAGGAAATGTTAGTGAACTCTCACGATACCTTTATGTTGACAAAATGAGACCAGTGATTGAGCCAGAATTGATATTTGATGGAAAATTTGCAGAAGCTGTAAAGATAATATTCTCAGATGATTCCGGACTAAAATATCTCCAGCTTGGCGATAAAATCTATAAATTGGCCGGAGAAAGGAAAAAGAATATTCCAATATCTGTTGATAAAATATTGGAACCCATAAAATTGGCAGCCATTGATATAGCTGGCAGGAAAACCGAAAGAACTCTTAAATGGCTTAAAATAAATCTTAACAAAGAATTTGAGAATACTGTTGGAACAGAAAGAATAACATTAAGCGGAGAAATAGAAGGGCCAGAGATCGAAAATGGTGTGGCTGAAATTATGGTTGGGGATACCCCGTACTCATTACCTGTAAAGGAAAACAGATTCAACCAGAACATCATATTAGAAAAAGGTAGTAACAGAATAACGATTACTGTGAAATCAAATAAAGGTATTGGTGGTATTTCATTAGAAGTTAATTATATTACAGGTCAACCAGCCTTAAAAGTCACACTCTCGTGGTCAGCTATGGGCGCAGATCTTGATTTATTTGTAAGAGAACCCGGTGGAGCCATTGTTAGCTATAAAAACAGGAGCAGTAGAGAGGGTGGCTACCTGACAACCGATGAACGTATTTATCAGGACAAACTCCATAAGGTAGAAGAATATATATTGCGATATGGAGAAGATTACATACCGCCCGATGGGAAGTATGAGATTAAAGTACACTATTTTGATTCAAAACAATATGGGGAACCCGTTGGTTTCAATCTCGACGTTGAAGGTTATGGAATCTCTTTTGAGAAAACAGCAACACTAACCTATTTTGATCCATATAATAGTGACTGGTTTAGTGATGGTATCGACTGGTATGATGCTGGCTATGTTTCACTTAAATTACCTGACAGAGAAATCCCTCAAATAACTGCAGATTTAAGTGAAGAACTACTTTCAAATGAGAATATTATTGACTACACAATATCTGCTTCAGATAACAAGGGATTGGACAGAGTTATCACAAATACAGATTTCTGGGGAGTAACAGAGCAGGAATACAGATTATATGGAAAAAAGGACACAACATTTAATGAAAAGAGATATTTTCCTGAGGGTGAATCGTTGCTCTATATAAAAGCAGTTGATATTTATGGTCTTACCAGTGACCTGGTTTACAATATTTATGTAGACACTACTTCACCGAAAATTTCTTCGGAAATTACAGCATTAGAAGATAAAGTCAAATTGATTCTAAAGGTCTCTGATAATCATAAACTGGACTGGATAAAGATTGATTCCTATAAAATTGATGCAGACGGGGAAAAGGAATTTGAAATTGAACGAACATTTAGAAAGGACAAAAATGAAATCCATATAATAGCTCAGGATATTGCAGGAAACATTTCTGAGAAAACACTCAGGTGGTGAATCTCATGAAAAAAACAATTACGCTGGTTTTCTTGATTATTTCTTTATCATTGTTTGGACAAATTACAGGAATTGATCTAAACCGTTATCCCATGATTAGATTTTATTTTACTGCAGATGCTACCATAAGTGAAATAACCGAAGATGGTAAAGCAGTTGATTTTTCATTTACCAAAACTCCAGAAGGATTTGTTTCAGATCTTGATCTGGTTTTCCTTATCGATCAATCTGGAAGTATGAGAGATTACATTAATCAACTCAACAAACTATCTAGTGAGCTTACAGAAACATTCGCTAAGCGTAACATCAATGTACGTTATGCCATGATTACTTTTACTGATCACATAAATAAATTACACAGATTTACCAGTGATTCTGGCATTTTTTTGGATTGGATAGGAAGCATCATACCCTTTGGGGGAGGAGATGACAATGAAAATTCACTACAGGCAATACACGAGGCATTAAATTTAGATTTTGACAGCAGAGCCAGAAAAATCATTTGTTTGATCACAAATGCCCCTCCTCATCAAAGCTCAAACAGTTCAAACACATCTCTTTCGGTCAATACAATCAAGAACGAATTAAACGGCATGGGAATAGAAATGGTACTCTGTGCACCCAATCACGAAGATTATATTGAATTGGCATCTAAAACAGAAAGCACTCTATACAATATTTTCGCTTTTGACGGACTGGTAAATGCAATCAAATATTTAGAAGAAACCTTTTTTATGACTTACTATGTAGAATACAGAACACCATTTATGGACTACAATAGACAGCACTCTATAAAAGTACAGACAGTTACAGATAATATATACACCGGTGAATACAGATCTCCAGAATGGGAAAATTCTCCACCAACAATTAACAGCATTTCATGTCTTCCTCCTGTAATATACCCAGGTGAAGAAGTAAAAATAATAATTGAGGCAGATGATAAAGATGGAGATGCATTAAATTATTCATGGAAATTAAACGGACAATTATTGAAAAAATCATCATCATCATTGACTCTAACACCGGATTCAACAGGATCGTATGAATTATCCTGTGCTGTATCTGACGGTAAAACTTACTCAACAGGAAGAACAGGATTCAAAGTTGAAGATAAAACTAAACCGGTGATTATCGAGAAAAAGGTAGAAGTCGAGAAAGTTATTGGTGAATCCTCTACAAAAAAAAGTGTTGGTGATCTTGAAAGTTTAGAAAAAAGCCTTGATGTCAGGGTAACAGCTTCTCTCAATATTGAAAATAAAATAATAGTTGGTACCTCCGAAATTGATGAAGGCAAAATCATAATGGTAGGAGATAACGAAAAGAAATGGTCTGTTGATCCA
>JAYEJL010000031.1:0-20463 GCA_034660555.1 Thermotogota bacterium | reverse complement strand
GTTCTTTGGTTAACATCCGGATACCTCCATTCTTTTCTAAGATATCCAAATATTAACTCACAATTTTCCCTGATGTTTATTCACAATTCTTTTTGATGTTTTTCTCATTTTACAATTGAGGTCGACAGCTTCACATTAGCGTCTACCTGAAGCGCAAGTGTAGTTAATCCCAATACTGTATACGCTGCATCTGGGGAAGGTACAGACGCGGGGCAAAGTACGAAAAAGAAGATAAAGAAGGGCCCGTACACTACGAGAAGGAAAAAACGGGAGAGTTAGCTCTTATCGACATCAGGAAATTGCCAAACGTGGAAGTAATACCGAACAAGAAGGCAAAGACGTCAGCAGACTTCTTTTAAAGAGGAACCAAGTGGTTTGACCGCAATTATGATATCTAGTTTGAAGACCTCCTTTCCGACAACAGAAAAGAATACACCTATCATACAGAAAGTGAAAGAAAGAAACATACTTTCGAGAGGCGCTGCAAGAAACTGGATATCAAACACAGACGAACCCAGGTGGCCAGGCCGAAGACTAACGGCAAGGTAGAACAGTTTTTTCGGACCATAGATGATGAATTACACGACAGGTATCACTTTGATTGCCACAAGAATGGAGAGATGGTCCTAAAGGATTATCTACGCATGTTTAGAAAGTACAGGATGCAATTTAGTATTGACGGGTTGACACCGAGAGAGAAATGTGTTAACATTGCGCCAATAAATGTTGAACCTCATATACAGAAATATGAGGTTAAAGTGAGAATCGTTACCCATAGGTTAATGACTTACAAATAAAACAATAAATGAGGGGAGGGGGGTTATATGGAAGCATTAATTATCATGATTGCTGTGTTTGTAGGCTTTATTGTCATGTACAAACTTTACGATAAGTTCCTCGGGAGTAAGATATTTAAGCTTTCAAAAATCAGCGAAGTTCCATCGAAAAAATATGAAGATGGTATTGATTATGTACCTACCAGGAAAGAGATCATTTTTGGACACCATTTTACCTCTATAGCTGGTACAGGCCCTATAGTTGGACCTGCAATAGCTATTATATGGGGATGGGTTCCTGCTCTAATCTGGATCTTCGTAGGTTCAGTAGTTATGGGAGCTACCCATGACTTTGGTTCATTGATTATATCCATGAGGAATAAAGGAAAATCAGTTTCTGAATACACCTCAAGATATATTAATTCAAGAACCAGGTTTTTCTTTTTTATTTTAGTATTTTTGGAACTGTGGATTGTAGTTGCGATATTTGGACTTGTAATTGCAATTGTTTTTGATATGTTTCCGCAGTCAGTTTTTCCGGTATGGATGGAAATTCCGATTGCGATATTTCTTGGGTATTTGATTTATAAAAAGGGTAAAAATGCTACTACCTGGTCTATTTTTGCTTTAATTGTAATGTATGTAACAGTTTTTATTGGGGTATTTATTCCCATTAATATGCTGGCATTATTTGGTATTCCGGCAACAGGAGTATGGGTTATTATCCTTTTGATCTATGCTTTCATTGCTTCAATCTTACCGGTAACAACTCTCTTACAGCCAAGAGACTTTATAAATTCCCACCAGTTGTTGGTAGCTATGGGATTGTTGACACTGGGAGTATTTGCTGCATCATTTTCTAGTGGAGGGCTTGAAATTGTTGCTCCTGCAGTACAGTTAACTCCGGCGGAGGCACCACCAATGTGGCCGTTCTTATTTATTACCATAGCTTGTGGGGCGATATCCGGGTTTCACTCACTTGTATCCTCGGGAACATCTGCTAAACAGGTGGCAAATGAAGAGGATTCTTTATTTGTAGGTGCCGGTTCCATGTTAATGGAAGGTGCCCTTGCTACTATTGCTGTAATTGCTGTTGCGGCAGGTATAGGATTAGGTTATAAATCCGGAGGAGAAATGATAACAGGCACCGCTGCATGGACAGCCCACTATTCATCATGGGCAGTTGCAGCCGGACTGGGATCCAAAATTAGTGCATTCGTGGTTGGTTCGGCTAACATTATAGCAAAACTTGGAATCCCGAGACAGTTTGCAATTGCTATTATGGGAGTGTTTGTGGCGTCTTTTGCGGGTACAACCCTTGATACTGCTACAAGAATACAAAGATATGTTGTTACGGAATTATTCACAGATATCAAAGTAAAAATATTCCAGAATAGATACATCTCAACACTCTTTGTTGTTTTAACAGCTGCAATTCTTGCATTTGCAACAGGTGCAGGGGGAAAAGGTGCTCTTACGCTTTGGCCTTTATTTGGGGCTGTAAATCAGACTCTTGCAGGGCTTACATTAATAGTGATTACGATCTATCTAAAATACAAGGGTGGATTGAAATGGCTTGTTTCCGGAATTCCTGCTCTTTTTATGGTAGTTATGACATTCTGGGCAACACTGTTGAACGAGCAGAACTTTATAAATGCTATGAACCTGCTTCTAATAACAATTAATACTATTGTTATTCTTTTGGTGGTAGGAATAGTATTTGAAGGAGTAAGAAAATTCTTTAAGATTAAACCTGGAGATGAACCAGGGAAGCTTACCGAAGATTTAGAAAAGTAGAGTTTTAATTACTACCTGGAGAAACCACCTGTGGTGGTGTGTTTCTCCTAATTTTTTAAAAAAGGATTAGTATATGAGGAAAAAGCTTTTAAATCTATATTTTAAGCTTACAATACCTGCTTTTTTGATAATAGCTATTTTGTTTGGTATTGATAAAATAGTAGCAAGTATTCGTTTATTTAACTGCAGCAGAATATTTTCTTTTATTTTGATGTTTGTTGCATTGCTTTTCGCATTTGTTATTCCCTTCTGGTACAGATTAACATTTATAAATAAATGGAAAAAACTTGTAGAAGACAAAAAGTACGAAGAAAAGGCCTTTTTATTTGAAAAAAATTTTTTAATAATGCCTTTATTGACACCATATATAATGATTCTTAGTTTTATTGTTGGTGTGGATAGGATTCCAATGATTATAATAATATTGTTATCACTTTATTCTGTTTATTATTATTATCCTTCTGTCAGAAGGATTAACCTGGAAAAAAGGATTTTTAAAGTAGAATGAATATGTTTGAAAGAATAAAAAAGTTTTTTAAAGATATTGATAAAATTGAAAGAGAAAATGTCCTGGAAATGGTCGAGAAGGAAGAAGAAGAGTTGGAAAATATATTTGCAGTTATTATTTTTGGTATGTTTATTGGGTACCCTTCTCCTCCGATTCAAATTACCCTGGATATGCTTCCGCTTATGGAAGATGAGTTGAATTTAATGCTTGATAAAGTTTCCATTGCACACGATCCTTTAGGTGAATTGTTTTCCATTCTGGATATAGATTAGGAGCAATATGCAAAAACAGCGTCATTTCTTTATAGGTAAAGGCGGTGTAGGAAAATCTACTGTTTCATCGCTGTTTAGTACAGAAAAAGCTTTAAAAGGTAAAAAAACTCTTCTTGTTTCCATGGATCCGGCACATAATCAAAGTGATATTTTTAAAAGAAAATTCAGTCAAAAAGTTACTGAAATTGATGATTGCTTGGATGTTATTGAAGTTGATGAAAAGTACTGGAAAGAAAAATATTTAAATGAAACAGAGGAAGATATTAAAAGTAATTATAGTTACGAAAGCGCGTTTAATTTAAGCAAATATTTCAATGTACTTCGGTATTCTCCGGGAATAGAGGAGCATGCTCTTATTCTGGGCTATGTGGATGTTTTAAATAATCATAAAGGTTATGATTACTATATTTTTGATATGCCCCCAACGGCTTTAACAATAAAATTTTTTTTGCTCCCTTCTGTATCTATGTTATGGCTCGAGGAGTTATTAAATCTAAGAAATAAAATTCTCGAAAAAAAGGAGATAATTTCAAAAGTAAAATTTGGAAAAAAAGAAATTGAAAGGGATAAAATCAAAAATAAATTAAATATTCTACTTGAAAGATATAAAAAAATAAACAAAAATTTCAAGAATGAAAATACAAATATAAATATGATTTTAAATTGTGATATGCTCTCACTTAGAGAATCAAAGCGTATGGAAAAAAAGTTAAATTCTGTAGATCTAAAATTAAACAGAATAATAATAAACAAAGTGAAGAAACAGGACTATGCCAGAGAGATTAAGAAAGAATTTAAACACGATAAAGTATCAATTTATAAGTATTCCGATATTCAGCTAATAGGTTATAATAAACTTAAAAGATATCTTGAGAAATACGAAGTTGTTAGGATTTGAAACCAAAGGATAAAATATTAGGTGTAAGTTGTTAACACATAAGTAACGGTTTCTCACTTTTAACCTCATCTTTCTGGATATGAGGTTTATGTTCCGTTAATCTAAATTTGTCCAATTTCTCCTCCGGCGTCAACCCTTTTGTGCCAAAATGCATTATTAGAAACAGACACTATTTTTAAGAAAACAAAATAACTTTGTCAGTTGTTCGAAAGTTAAGAAGCAAAACAATTGATGTGCGATTTGGGAAGCAATCGGATATGCTGAGCAGAGCTCAGGATATGCGAGCTTGGATTTGCGACTTCGTCAGACTCACCTTTGACAACAAGAAATCTGAAAACAGCCAAATAAGGGAAAAAACGAAAAGAAAAACAGACGTACCACCGCAGTTGTCTATTGGGGGATCTCTTTAATTAAATCAGGCGGTCTTATTCGAAGTGCTTTGAAAGCGTCATATGCATTACCTATCATTTCAGTCCTTGCAAGATAACGTTTGCCCTCTATGGTTATCTCTACAGCTCTTATCTCTGTCAAGTCTTCCAGGATGTCTGCATAAGAGAAATCGCTCCCTATTTCTTTCAACTTTCTATACAAAGCTGTTTCCATTACAAGCGCCAGGAAACAAACCATTATGTGCCCCTTTACCCTCGTATCTGTGTAATGGTATATAGGACGTAGATCAAGTCCACTCTTCAGTTCCCTGAAGTCTCTCTCTACTTTCCAGAGTGTCTTGTATGATCGGGCTATCTCTCTGTTCGTAAGTTTTGTATTCGTTCTGAGTACGTATTTTCCATCGTACTTGCTTTCTGAAGCTATTTTCTTCTCGTCTATAGTTACATTTGTTTTCTGTATATTGAGATATCTTTTGTATCCACGGTTACTCACTATACTCTTTGGCCCCTGCTTGAGTTTCTTTTTTAAGCTTTTTACTATCTCTTCTCTTTTGATCCTGTCTCTTTCTTTCTGGAGAGGATTGAAACAGATTATATATCTTTCTCCTTCATACTGTACTTCTTTCACTTTCAGATTTTCTTGGACTTTTTCGTATTCACCTGGCTGATTCAGTACATATTCCGTTTTCTTATTCCTTCTCATCTTCATTCCGAATATGTACGATATTCCTTCCTTGTCTATTTCTTCTATTAGTCTATTGCTTATCATTCCACGATCGGCTACTACCATTACCCTGTCTATGTTGAATCTCTTTTTTATATCCCCAAGTGCTATCCTGAAGGTTTCTATGTCTGCTGTGTTTCCAGGAAATACCTGGTGGGCCACAGGAAAACCATCCTTTGTCATTAGTACTCCGATTACCACATTTCGAAAACAATTCTCTTTTTTCTCACATATTTATGCCTCTTTCCGAGCTTTTTCTCCCTTTTTTCCACCTTTTGCTGTCAAAGTTGAGTTAATATTCTTATTTCAAGAACCTGTTCTTTGGTTAACATCCGGATACCTCCATTCTTTTCTAAGATATCCAAATATTAACTCACAATTTTCCCTGATGTTTATTCACAATTCTTTTTGATGTTTTTCTCATTTTACAATTGAGGTCGACACCTTCTAGAGAGAATTGGAATTCAGATTGAAGAACAAAGGAATAAAAGCTTCTCCAAACAAGATAAAAGATTCACTCAACTCAATGAAGATTGTAAAACTCAATCACAAAGGTGAACAACTTTACTTAAAGATACCAGGTGATCCACTTAGCAACAAAATACTATCTGCAATGAAGATGGCTTCACTAAAAAACGTCTCTAAACCGTATGAATTAAGCTTCTAAGAGAATGGTAGTGGCAATATTCTGATTTTCTTTTTCTTTTTTTTGCTCTATTGGCTCCTTTTAGAATTTCATCTGACAAAGTCGGGAGTAATCATATTTAATAAATTAGGCCTCTCAGGTGAGAGGCCTTTTTTTATTTACATATCTTCAGAGAGAAGCTTGCGGGTTTTGTAAACAGCAATCTTCCACATAAAAAATGATCCTGCTAAACTGACCAAAAAAAGTAAAAGACTCATTAACCATGGCTGAATATAATCCCTTGTAAAATATCCAATTGCAGCCATTCCTGCAACATAACCAAAAGTTATCAGTATCGAAAATAGAACATTCAGATTTTGCTTCATTGCTTTTTGAGGATTGTCCCATTCCAGCATAGGTCTAATCGCATCTATAATGAACTGTATGATATTAAGGAAAGTTATAGTTAACGCTGAAATTATGAAGGCAAGAATAATTTCAAAAAGACCTGCATTTAGAATTACTCCTATGGCTATAGTCCCTATAAGAGGTCCAATAAAACTAATGATACTAACATGCAAAAGCTTTATTGTTAAAATGGTTTCAGCATTTACCGGAACAATCTTTAATTCTGGTAAGTACACACCCTCTCTACTGAAAATTGATGAGGCAAGTCCATTTATTCCACCACTTAAAACACCCATGAGTGTAGCGATAGGAATGAAATATGATCTTAATGCCTGTAAATAACTTTCAAACTGCGCCAGTTGCCCTGTTTTATAGGTACTGAGTAGTATGATGATCATAACAGGAAACACTATTACATTACCAAAACCATTGAATGTAAACGATGGTACTCTAAGGAAGTACTTCCACTCTCTGGAATAAAGCGCAGAGAATCTAGTTTTTTGTTTTTGCAGGTAAAGTGCCAGTTCCTCTGTTTTATATTCCTTTTTTCCAGCGAAATGTTCCTGGAGCTGATTGTACATGTTATAGTACAATTTTTTTCCTATCAATAGCAGCGCTCCAAATAAAACAACATGCAACAAAATGTATGAAAGAAGCCAAAGAAATCCAGGTAATCCGTTACTAATTAGCGCTTTTGAAGCCAGTATTGCAGGTGGATATACTTTACCAATTCTTACTAGTAAGCCTTCCGGGTCGGAAAACATTTCCATTATGCGAGCTGGCGTCATATCACCGGACATTCCCTGGGAATTAACTAATGCCACAAAGATTACTATTGCCACAAGTAAAAGTGAGCTTATAAAATATATAAGGAAGTCACGGTGCTTGCTAAATCTGAAAACCCTTGCCAGTGGGAATACCACCAACGCTGTTATAGTAACAGGTAGAATCTGTGATAACAGGAAAATGATTATTCCGTAGATCCAGAATGATAATCCTGCAGATGTCTGAATCCCAAAATATATAAGAGGTGGCAAAAGTGTGACCAGAGAGATTATCATCTGATCAAGGATAACAGTGCTAAATTTTGCTGCCATGACTTCTTCAGGTTTTAAGGGAAGAGGGATGAGAATCCTCATGTCTCTTGAAAAAAGCATTGCTCCGATCATTAAAAAGATTCCAAAAAAGAAACCAAGAAGTCCAGTTACAACCATGAACTGCAGTAGAAAAAGTTCAGGAGCACCGAGCTGCGAATATTGTTGAAAAGAACGGGTAATAAGCATTCCATACAGAGGAATCAACCCGATAGCACTCATTCCAAAAGCGAAAATTATAATCAGTGGTTCCCAGACTCGTTCCTTCTTTTCAATGTAGTAATAGTGTTTTTTTGATAACCCGTAATGAGAATTAATCAGCGTCCAGGTAAGAGAAATCCATTTCTTTAGTTTCACTGCCCGTCACCTCTAAGAATAATTTTTCAAGAGAACCTTTACCTCTCAATTCCTTTAGTTCATCAAATGTGCCTACGAATTCAAGTTTTCCTTTACTTATTATTCCCAGTCTGTCGCATGCTTTTTCTGCGATTTCCATGACATGGGTTGAAAAGAAGACAGTATTCCCAGCATCTGCATGCCTGCGCATCATAAGCTTGAGTATATATGCAGATTCCGGATCAAGCCCTACTATGGGTTCATCGAGGATCCATAAATCAGGATTATGAACCAGAGCAGCTATTAATGAAAGCTTCTGTCGCATTCCGTGTGAATAAGATGAAACAGGATCATTTATAGCATCAATTAATTTGAAGTCTTTTAGGAGCCTTTCAATTCGTTCTGTTCTTTTCTCTGCGGGTACTTCAAACATATCAGCTATGAATTTAAGATATTCTATCCCCTTCAGCTTCTCCATTATAAGCGGTTCATCAGCAACGTATCCCATTGTTGATTTGGCTTTTTCAGGTTCTCTTAAAACATTGTGGTTCCCGACGAATATTTCACCTTCACTGGGACTCAACAGGCCAACAATCATCTTGATTGTTGTTGTTTTCCCTGCACCATTGGGTCCAAGAAATCCAAAGATTTCACCCTTTTTTACATTCAAGGACACGTTTTTCACAGCTGTTATTCCGCCACTGTAAACCTTTGTTATGTTTTTCAAATTGATCAACGCAAACACCTCATATATACAAATTTAATTGCTTTTTATCCAATTAATGATCGTTTCTATTACCCTTTTGTTGACAAAACCCTGCTTTGTGTATTCTTCTGTCGTATGGAAGATGTCTGTCTCAGTTTCGATAAATAAATGATTGAGCCTTTCAAAGGATCTAAATGTGAAGTTTTTCTTATCAGAGAACTTCTCTTTTAAAACATTGAAATCCTTATCCATAAGGGTTTGAAAATCTTCTTCTCCCTGAAGTACCAATACAGGTTTTTTAAAGTCTTCAAGTGAGACGAGTGTCTGGTATTTATCTGTATCATAGTAATATGAAGCCTTTAGATTAGCATTGGGATCTATGATTGTTTCAGGAGGCAATTTATGATCGAGCAATTCTTTGAACATTTTTTCAATTTGTCCTAATTGCTCCTCGGTTATACCGGAGATGGGGGCAAAATATTTGTTCTGATCCAGACTGATTTGTGCCAGTTTTCTGGCGGGCGCAGCCAAAAGTATTATTCCATCAACGCTTTCTGACTTCTTTCCGGAGTAAGGTGTCACTATACCTCCCAAACTATGACCTGCAAGATAAATTTCAGAAACTGTTTCCATTTTTGAAACAAAATTTATAGCCTGAAAAATATCTTCGATGTATTCAAATTGCATTGTAGGTTCTATCTCTTCTTCTATGATCTTTTCCCCATATACCTTTGTGCGTTTATCGTATCTTAATGTTGCTATTCCATTGGTAGACAGACCCCAGGCAATATCCCGATAGGGCTGATTTGGACCTACAGTACCATTTCTATCGGTTGGTCCCGATCCTCCGATAATTATTACCATTGGGAAGCTTTCGGTGTTTTTTGGTATGGTTAATGTACCGGGAATTTTCCAGGGCTCTTCACCAAATGAAACTTCGCTTTCAACAAAATTATCAGGATTTGCATAATTCGGTTTGCTCGATGGTGCCGGAGCTGGCTGAATTAGAAATTGAGCAACCTTTTTGTTCTGATCCAGAACAACATTTACATTGAGATATGCATTATCAAAGTGCATGTAAAACACGAAAATTTTATACACATCCTGTGTATCCTGTTTGATTTCAATAATGCTGACAGGATTTCCGTAGTTGTTAACGATATATTGGTGTGTTTGTTCCATAGCCTTTTCATCAAGTTGAGCCTTTACCATATCATTCTGTAATTCATAAGCTGTAGAAAAATCCTTTCCAAAAAAAGCGTTGATGTACTGACTGACTATCTGTAAATCTTCACTTGAAGCAAAAGCAAATGAAAAAGCGATTAAAATTAGGAATATAACTAAAGACTTTTTCATATTCATCTCTCCTTCATGGAATTTGAAAATACACCTGAGTTCAATCCACCGCGTATGATTATCTGGAAGAACTTTTCAAGATCGCAATTATCTACTTCTATTTCATTTATTTTTGATAATCTGTTCCACTGATTCTGGTCATTTGAGATAACAGAAATTTTGTTTTGTTCTTTAACAACTGTATAGAATGATTCATCTCCTAATTCATCATATACGTCTCCTGTCATGTAGAATACTTTATACTTCTCTTTTAATTCATCAATTGAACCGGAATAATGGATCTTTCCTTTGTGCATTATATACATTCTATCTGCTATTTTTTGAACTTCCGGAATTATATGTGATGTATAGAGGACACTCTTCCCTTCAATGACCAGCTGTCTTATCATTTCGAGAACATCATCACGTTTTATTGGATCCAGTCCCCATGTAGGTTCATCCAAAATGTATAGATCAACGTTCTGAGCAAAAGCAAAACTTAAATATGCGCTGGTTTTCATTCCACTTGAGAAACCTGCTATTTTCTTATTTCTTGGCAAATCAAAATACTTAATCAGTTCTTCAGCTTTTGTATTGTCGAAATTTGTCAGTATTTTATTAAGAACCTTCAAAGATTGATTTACATCCATATTTTCATAAAAAAGCTTTTCTTCTGGTACAAAGGAAATCCTGTCTTTTACTTCACGTACAGGTTTACCAAACACTTTTATTTCGCCTTCGTAGTTCACCAAATCAAGAATAGACTTCAAGGTTGTTGTTTTTCCAGCACCATTTGGACCAAGAAGTGCACACACCTCCTGAGAATCCAGGTGAATATCTATTCCTTTTACTGCTTCTACACCGTTTCTGTAAGTCTTCTTAAGATTATTAACCTCAAGTATTAAACTTTGTTCTCTTTCCATAGTGTTTTTGTCACCTCCAGAACTTCGTCAAGAGTAAGTCCAAGCTTTTGGTATTTAATTAAGTGATCAAACAGATCTTTCTTTAGTTCTTCAAGAATTATTTTTCTAATCTGGTTTCTATCTGTAATAATTATGTACCCCAAACCCTGTCGTGCCACAACAATGTCTTCCGATTCCATTTCCCGGTATGCTCTAGCGACAGTATTTGGATTTACCCTGATGGATGAAGCCAAGTCCCTAATAGAGGGGAGCATTTCTCCATCCTTGATTTTTCCTCTTAAAAGCGATTTATAAATGTTTCTTTTGATTTGTTTGTATATGGGTACCGGAGAACGCATATTTATGTTGAACCACATTTATATCACCTGTTTAAAATTCTTTGATCATAAAGAGTTTTTTGTCGATAAATATTAGAACAGTACTTAATGCAAGAAGGACAATTGAATAATTCCAGTCTATCCCATGATTGTTAATGACACTCTGTCCCATAAGATATGGATAGATATTGAGAAACGAAAGTGATTGAAAAAAAGAGAAAATAGGCATGATAAATACCGTAACCAGACCAGCTAATATTGGTTTAACCTGGTCATTGAAAATGATTGAAAACATTATATAGAGTGAGTAAAGAAATAGCATAGCAATTACTTCATGAACAAGTATCAAAAGTGGTTTGCATATATGAACGTCGTAACCTGCAATTCTCATCCCCAGCGGAGCAAGTAAAGTAAGAGTACCAATAAGTATTTTGGTAAAAGAGAGTCCCGTTATGTACTTGGACCAGAATACTTTCTCACGTTTCATTCGAGATAGAATAAAATATATAGTCTTCTTTTCTGTTTCCCGTGCAAAAATCGGGAATGCTATTATCAGTGCAATGATTGGAAGAAATTGACCAAGATTTTTACCGAACCACTGGCTGAGAAGATAAAAATCATCGTTCTCAAGTTTATTCAGTAATTTTGGGTCACCGATTAGGTTTTTTAAGAAATCAGGCAGATTATTAAATTCTTCGGATATTTGATCCATCATAGTAGATGTGTAGGGTCTCATAGCTATGGTCATAATAAGCATAAATATAAACACAATAAGAATGATAAAAAACCTCAATCTTAAGTCATACCACTCTTTCCAGAACACAGCAATCCCTCCAAAATAAAACTGTTTATCTGTACTATATCAAATAGTACAATTTTTGTCAATGTGGCTGCGCTAATTGATTTTACTGAAAAATAACTGCTATATTATTTTGTAATGGTTTGATTTCTCAAAGGTGCTGTGAGAAATGAAGAGAAGATTCATGTTTTTATCTATAATCTTGGTTTCAACTGCATTTTGTTTTAAGGTTGGATTTATCTACATTGGTCCGATAGAAGACTGTGGCTGGTCTTATGCCCATGAATTAGGAAGACAGTATATTGAAATGATGTTCACAGACCTTGACACTGAATACTACGAAAATGTACCTGGAGGAGAAGAATCAGCTGAAAAATTGCGCAAACTGGCTGAAGATGGATGCGATCTAATATTTGCAACTAGTTATGACTATATGGATTCCGTGCTTGAAGTTGCAGCTGAATACCCTGATGTAATCTTTATGCACTGTTCCGGTTATAAACGTTCTGAAAATGTAGGGACATACTTCGGTAGAATGTACCAGGCTGATTTTCTTGCCGGACTTGTTGCTGGAAAGATAAGTAAAACAAATCTTGTGGGTTATGGTGCACCTGTGAAAATTCCAGAAGTAGTGAGGGGGATCAATGCCTTTGCGATAGGAGTCATGAAAGCCAATAATAATACAAGAGTTTTAACAGAATGGATAGGGGAATGGACTGATAAAGAAAAAGAAGTAGAAGCAACTGAAAAACTTATTGAACATGGAGTAGATGTTATTGCTTATTGTATGGATACGGCAACAGTAAATATAACTGCTGATGAATACGGAGTCTGGTCAATAGGTTATAACCATGATATGTCAAAATATGCTTTTGATTCCCACCTGACAGCTCCCGTATGATATTGGGGGCAACTATATCTAGACATTGTTGAAAGTGTAATTCATGGAAACTGGAAAAGTGAAGTGCTATGGCCCGGTATTGAATCAGGTATTGTTGAACTGGCTCCACTAAATAGTGTTGTTAGTTCGGAAACCAGAAGATTGATAGAAAAATATCGTATTGACATGATTCTAAAAAGTTTTCACGTATTTGAAGGTCCTTTAAAAAGCCAATCGGGCGAAGTCAAAATCGGACAGGAAGTCATTCCAGATGATCAATATATTTTAACTATCGATTGGTTAGTTGAAAATATTGAAGATGATGAGGATATGTCAGAGAGAGTACCTCACATTCACTGAATATCTTTTCTTTTCAACGTAATTAAATAAACAGATACAAATGCTATAAATAGTACCACAACTATTGATGGACCGGGGGATATTTCAAATTCATATGCACCCCATAATCCCAGTACTGATGACAAAAGGCTGAAGGTAATTGCAGTGAATACTATTCCTTTAAAGGTTTTCGCAAGCCTTTTTGCTATTACCGCAGGTGTTACCAGAAAAGCTGTTACAAGTATTATTCCAGCGATTTTTACCGAAGCCACTATACTCACTGACACACCTATTAGAACGAAAAAATTTACAAGGGGAACATTTATCCCGGAATGTCTCGCAAGTGTTTCATCAAAAGAGTAATAAAGTATTTCTCTATGAAATAGCAAAAAGGAAATTCCTGAAACTATTGCAATTATGGCAAGGATCCAGATGTCTGTCATTGAAACTAGCAGAATATTTCCAAATAGATAACTCATAACATCAGGAGTGTACCCTTCAACGAATGATAGAAATATTATACCCAATGCCATTGATAAAGGCAAAAGGATTCCTATCATGCTATTTTCACTCAAATAACCTTTTTTGCTGAACAGATTGATTACAACCGCAAAGATGATGGCTGTTAATATGGCTATCAATCTGGTATTGACGCCAATTAAAAATCCTAAAGCCAGACCTCCAAAAGCTGCGTGAGCAGCGCCATCACCAATAAATTCGATTTTCCTTAGTACAACTACGGTTGAAAAGAGACCTGTCACAAAACTGACCAACAATGCTGCAATAAATGCCAGAAAAAGAAAATCAAGTGCGAATATATCTGAAAAAAAATTCATAGTTTGTGCTCCCTTTTTGCGTGTTCTTTACCCCTGAGAATTAGGTCAAAGTCAGGTGAGAATATTTTGGTTAAATCCTCGGGAGAAACATTTTCCGAGGCTTTATGACAGTGCAGAGTTTTGTTCAGACAAAGAATACTATCACAGGCGTCAAAAACCATTCCTATATCATGACTAACCATAAGTATAGAAATATTTTTTGATTTTTTCAGATTATCAAGGAGATTGTAGAATGAAGCCTTTCCCATTTCATCTATCCCCGCTTCAGGTTCATCGAGTATCAAAAGATTAGGTTGTTTCGCAAGTGCTCTTGCCAGCATTGCCCTCTGGTATTCACCACCTGAGAGTGTGCCAATTCTCCTGTTTTTAAGCTTTTTTATTCCAACATTTCCAAGAAGTGCTTCAATTTCTTTCCAGTCCTCTTTTTTAAAATAACGTAAAGTACCTCTTTTTTCATACAGTCCCATGGCAACAATTTCCTTTACATTAATGGGAAAAGATCGTTCAAACTCGGTCCTTTGAGGAAGATAACCTATTTTTCCGCTACTTTTTATAGCTCCTTCAAAATCCTCAAGATCTCCTACGATAGCTTTAACCAAAGTTGTTTTCCCAGCACCGTTTGGACCGATTATTCCTAGCATGGTTCCTCGATATACGTCAAAGGAAACATTCTTTAAAATTATGTTTTCACCAATGCTGTAGGAAAGATTCTTTACTTCGAGCAATTTATCATTACTCATTCAATGCCTCCTCTATTTCCTTGAGGTTGTATATAAAAAGTTCAACAATGTTTTGAGCGGCAACACCTAATGGATCTAGAATACCCATGTTTAGGTTAGTTGATTTTACAATTACCTGTACGGGTTCAATATTTTGCTGTTTTTCTCCAAAAATAGCTATGAATTCACCATTATTGGCTTTTTCAATAAATGATCTCAATTCTTTTATGGTTGGTTCATCACCGTGACCTTCAAATATTGCATATTCTTTTATCCCGAAATCGGTAAAAAAGTATTTGAAACTGGGATGTGAAAGTAACACGTTTGTACCTTTATAATCCTTTAGAAGAGTGGAAGCACTATTTCTAATTTTACTTAGGTCCTCGATCAATTTCTCCGAACTGGTTCTATAAAAAGCCTTGTTAGCGGAGTCCACTTCAATAAGTTTATCTGTTAACCCGGGGATAATTTGTTCAATCATAAAGTCAAGACTTAGCCATATATGTGGGTTTATATGAGACGAATTTTCTTTTTGAACGTCATTAGCGAGATTTTCTATAAGGTCAGAAACATAGAGCACATTTGAATTTTGATTATTTATATCTTTCAATGTATCTTCCAGATAGAGTTCAAGCGAAAGACCGTTGGCCAATATTAGATCAGCAGATCTTAATTTTTTAATATCATTTATTGTGGGTGAATACGTATGTGGGTTTTCACCAGGCTCTATAATCACACTGATGTTTGCGCTATTATTAACAAGCTCCTTAACTATAAGATAGTATGGATTAATTGTGGTCGCGATGTTTATTGAAAAGACTGAATATAGTAGCATAATGAATATTGTTAACAAGATTTTTGCTCGCATCATTTTCCACCCCTTTTCATACATTCTTTGCAAATACCAATGAAGTAAAATACATGGCCAGTTATTTTAAAGTTGTGTGTATCTTCAATCCTATTCTGTATTTCATTTGCGAGACAAACGTCAAAACTTTCCGTTTTTCCACACTTCTTGCAGTAAAGAAAATGATGGGGATGCTTCTTTGGAGTGTAATAATAGTTTATTTTTGTATTGAATGTCAAAGATTTGACCATACCCTTTTTTTCAAGGTAATTCAAAGCTCTGTAGATTGAAGATAGATCAGGCTTGATGTCCAATTTTTTGTGGATTGTATCAGCGTTTATAGGAGAATCATTATCTTTTATCATTTTATAGATTTTTTTCCTTAAAGGAGTAAAACCTTTCATTCAATACACCTCGCAAATGATTTGCGCAAATTGTTTGCATATATTCTACAATAATATTTATAGTTAGTCAACACATGAATCAAAGCAGTTTAATGTTACTTTCTTTCTGGGGTCTGTAAATATGTCGTACTCATCTCTACTTGTTGTTGAGAATTCAGATATTATGGCTCCTTCATTTCCAGCTTGAAACCAGTGTAGAGTTTCAGGCTTTAGCGTATATTGATCACCGGGATTAAGAATTATTTTGTGAAATACTGTGAAATATTTACTGAATACTTCAGGGATAGATGCTTTCGGGCTTTTACAAGGTTTTTCGGGGATGTAAAGATAAACAGTTCCCCAGCGGCAGCGGAAGGTTTCTTCTTTTCCCATTTCGTTTTTAAAAGGAGTGTTTGTGTTCAGGGCATACCTGACCGGGAAAAAGAATGATTTCTTTGGCTCACACTCTTTCTGTATTGATATACACGAGTAATTGCAATCCTATTTTTCATGACAACCAAGTCCAAAATCTGTTATTTCCATATTATTTATTTCTTTTTCCTTGACTGCAATACAGGCATTACTTAAGTACTCAACGGCTCTATTTCGGGATTTAGTTACTGTTTGCTTATCCATTAAATCACTCCTAAAAATGAAATGAATGGTGTATATAATTGTTGTATCATACAATTAAGCTGGATAACTGGAGTGATTACTGTGAATGAAAAGATTGTCGTATTTGGAGGAACCTTTCTTGATGTATTTATATATGGCGATGAACCTCACGATACAAAAATAATTGAGTCTCCCGGAGGTTCGGGTTTAAACGTAGCTTTTGGTTTGTTCAGACTCGGTTTCGATGTTGAGTTTATCTCTAATATTGGAAATGATTGGAAGGGAAAGGAGATTCTTTCACGGTTAAGGGAGTATAAATTTAATATCCATGGAATAAATGTTCTTGAAGAAAGAACAGGTTACCATATTTCAAAAGAAGACGTTCCTATTGCGATTGATCGTGGTGTTAATAAATTACCTTTAAGAATAACAAAAGATTCAATTGAAAGGGCAGATATTGTTATTATAAATACAGAGATAGCTATGCATTCCTTCAAGGAAATATGCAGCAGTTTTACTGGGAGAATATTTATTGATATGGGACCTTTGTTCAATATCAGAAGGGCGGACATCGACATCAACAATAATGCTGATGCAATTTTTATTGGTAATCATGATTTAGGAGAAATTGAAGACTTTGATATTGTTAAAAATGGTCCATTTGGAGCTACCTGGAACGACATACAGGTTAAAGGTGATGGAAAAAATTATCCTTACACTGTTGGAACTGGAGATGTTTTTGATGTTGTACTCATTGCATCGCTTCTTAAAGGAAAAACACAAAAAGAAAGCCTTTCTAATGCTGTAAAAATTTCACAGAATATGACAAAAAATATTAGAGGAGCTTTCAATAAATGTCTAAATCTACATAAGATAAGCTTTTAATAAATAGACACCAAAAGCGCCATTTTAGGAGGTTTACATGAAAAAATACCTTGGAATAGATATTGGAACAACTGCGATCAAGGCACTGGTTGTAAATGAAGCTGGTTCTGTGCTTGATATGTTCAGCAAAAGTTTGCGATTAAACGCACCAAAGCCGGCCTGGGCTGAACAGGATCCAGAGGATTGGTTTAGTGGAACAATGAAGTTACTTGAAAAGATTTCATGCAGACACGATATAAATGCGATGAGCTTCTCAGGACAAATGCACAGTCTGGTTTCCCTTGACAACAATGATAAAGTAATTAGACCGGCTATTCTCTGGTGTGATCAGAGGACGACAGCTGAATGTAAAGAGGCAACAAAGATCCTTGGTGGAGAAAAGAGAGTTATTGAAAGGATTGGGAACCCAATACTTGAAGGATTTACCCTCCCAAAAATTCTCTGGCTTAAGAAAAATGAGCCGTTGAAATTCGAAAAAATGAGCAGTTTTCTGCTTGCGAAGGATTACGTAATTTATCGATTAACGGGAGTAAAGGGTATTGAGTGGTCAGACGCTTCGGGAACAGCTGCATACAATGTCAAAACACGTGAATGGGACAAAGAATTAATAAAAGAACTTGACCTTCCGGAAACATTGTTTCCCAAGATTTTTTCCAGTAAGTCTATTAGAGGTTTTTTAAAAGATTCAATTCTAAAGGAACTTGGGTGGAAAAAGGTTCCGGTAATTTCCGGAGGTGCTGATAATGCTTCAGCAGCTTTGGGAATTGGAGTGGCCAGAACCGGTGATACTATGGTAAGCATAGGTACCTCCGGGACAGTACTTACCGTGACGGATTCTAATAAACCCGATGAGTCGGGAAAAATTCATTATTTCAATCATGTACTTCCTGAAAAGTCATATTTTATGGGGGTTATGCTTTCTGCAGCGCATTCAGCAAATTGGTTCAAGGATGAATTTTTTGAAGGAAGATCCTGGAAAGAGATAGAAGAGATGATTACGAACAGTGTCCCAGGATCAAGAGGACTCATCTTTTTACCTTATCTAAACGGTGAGAGAACTCCACATAGAAATCCCAATGCGCGTGGTGTTCTTTTTGGACTCTCTTCTGTGAATAACAACAGCGATGTTATGAGGTCAGTGATTGAGGGAATTACCTTCGGATTAAAGGATTCATTTGAACTTATAAAAGAAAAAACGGAAGTCGGTAGGGTAAGGGTTGTCGGAGGAGGAGCTAAAAATCCTGTATGGTGTAAAATCTTAGCTTCAATATTTGAATATCCTGTTGAAGTCCCTAAAATGGACGAAGGTGGTGTCTATGGTGCAGCCATGCTATCTGCGATGGGCGATGGAATGGATTTAAGCGACGTCCTTTCCTGGATAAAAGTGGATAGAGTTGTAGAACCCGATGTTGAGTCAGCTGAAATCTATAGGAAGATTTATCCTGAATTCACTGAACTATATAATGATTTACGTGAAAGATTTGATAGTGTATTAGATATGTTCAGTTATTGAATGTCCAAAGATATGTTACTGTTAATTCTCATTAATTGTTTTCAATGAGGTGATCCGATGAAAAAGATACTGTGTTTTGGAGATATTCTGATAGACTTCATATCAAAAGATAAAGGAAAAACAGTAGCTGAGTCTGATTTATTTGAAAAAAGGGCAGGTGGCTCAATATTCAATGTTGCTGTTGGGCTTTCAAGATTGGGTAACAGGGTTTCATTCCTGGCAAAAGTAGGCAACGATGAATTTGGTAAGTATCTAAAGAACGTTTTAAAGGAAGAAAATATTGACGATAAATGGATATCTCAAGTAGCAGGTTTAAACACCACTCTTGCTTTCGCTTCAGTTGATTATGAAGGAAAGCCTTCTTTCGATTTTCATAAAGATAAAAGGGAAATAGCGCAGGTTGATATTAAAGATGTTTCGGAAATTTCATGTGAAGGATATGATCTCTTTCATTTTGGTTCAACCACCGTACTGGAAAGTAAGACCGCCAGAACAATGGAGTATTTATCAAAGAAAATGAAAGAAGAAAATGTCTTTGTTTCCTTTGATCCCAATGTAAGACCTTCATTAATAAAAAACAAAGAGTCATTCACTGATCTTGTTGTAAGGCTAATAAGAAATGTAGATCTTTTGAAATTGAGTGATGACGATCTTCAATATCTTGCGGGAACAAAAGGTTTTACAAGTGCAAAAAGCACTCTTGAAATTGAAGATAATACTATTGTTGTCTTAACAATGGGATCAAAGGGGGCAAAACTGTTCTATAAAGGTATGGAACTATTTGAACAAGGTTACAGCGTTGATGTGGCAGAAACCACCGGTTGTGGAGACTCTTTCATGTCAGCCTTGATCTCAGGATTACTTGAATATGATGAGCCAGGATCTTTGGACGAGGAATCACTCAGCAGGATTTTGAGAAGAGCGAACGCCTCTGCAGCAATGGTTGCAACACGTGTTGGTGCCGCAGAATCAATGCCATACAAAGAAGAACTTGAGAAATTTTTTAAAAAAATTAACTAATGAGTAGTCCATTTTAATATATGGTTTTTGTGGTGGGATTGTGTTGTTTTCTTTGCCCGTTGAAAATTCGATCAACTATCTTTCAAATAACTTAGAAAAATCTACACCAATATCTTAAACGACTTGGTAAATAAAAAAAGAGAGCAAAAGGTTGTGTCAAGTACCTGCTGTAAAAATGACCTGAATCCTAAAATAGGTTATATTACATAGTTAGGTATCTCCTTGAAGTTGTCCATTTTTCATTTATGTTAATTAGTATAGATACCACCAATCTTAAGAGTGAATCATCATTGGGAAACGCACCAACTACCTTTGATTGTCTCTTAAGTTCTTTATTTAGTCTTTCCATCATATTCATATTGGTTGTTCTTATTCTTCTCCAGTGATTTCTTGGATAAACTTTGAAACTGAATGATTTGTAAAAGAATCCTTTTAAAGGTTGCTGAAATCAACTTTTTTGATTCCCAATCTGGATAATACTTCTTTTACATTCCTTGTAGATACTCCCTGTATATACGA
>JAYEJL010000030.1:0-4109 GCA_034660555.1 Thermotogota bacterium | reverse complement strand
AAATCATCATGGTAGATCAGTCTCCTCTAAGCACATCTCCTCGCTCTATCCCAGCTACATACACCAAGGCAATGGACGACATAAGAGAGATTTTCAGTCAAACACGCGAGGCAAAAGTCCATGGACTTAAACCTGGCTTTTTTTCATTCAACACTCCAGGAGGAAGATGTGAAGAATGTAAAGGGGCTGGGCAAAAAATTGTAGAAATGCAGTTTCTCTCTGATGTTGTCTTGACCTGCGAAGCCTGCAATGGAAAACGATTCAAGAAAGATATCCTTGAAGTCACATACAAAGGGAAAAACATAGATGACATCTTGCGCATGAGTCTTTCAGAAGCTTATAACTTCTTTGCAGACAAACCAAAAATCCTAAAGAAATTATCCCCTCTGATTGAAGTAGGGCTTGGTTATATACGGCTTGGCCAGCCCACAACCACCCTCTCTGGAGGAGAACTACAGAGAATTAAACTTGCCTTTCATCTCATCCACCACAGGGAGAGAAATATTCTTTATCTCTTTGACGAACCCACTATTGGGCTTCATCCTCATGACATTTCTGCTTTACTCAGATGCTTTCAAAAATTAGTAAACAAAGGACATTCTGTGGTTGTAATCGAGCACAACCTTGATGTTATTAAATGCGCAGATTATATCATCGATCTCGGTCCTGAAGGCGGAGAAAAAGGAGGCGAGATCGTGGTACAGGGCCCTCCTGAAAAGATTATTAAATCAAAAATATCCTATACTGCACGATATCTAAAAAATTATCTATAATAAATGAAAAAATATATCAGTGAATTGATTGAGGATATTTTTTCTCACCTGCTTCAATGCTAATGCTTAAATAATTCTGCAGAGGAGACGAGTAGGAGACAAGCTTGCGACGAAAACGTGGCTGAACAGGACAGAAATGAGGGCTGAAGCATCGGCCGAAGCTCTATGGCTCCTCGAGTTGGCCAATCTGTGCTTAAACCCTTGCAAGTTGACATCACTCGGCCTCAATGTTATATCTCTCAAGGGAAAGAATCTGACATGGACACATACGGCTGGCTTTCTATTTTGCCTCCTCTATTTGCTATTTTCCTTGCGATTAAAACAAAGCATGTTTATGTTTCCCTTGCTCTGGGAATTTGGTTGGGATGGTTCATCATTTGTGGATGGAATCCCCTCTCAGGACTGATACACACACTCAATGCTCTTTTAGCTGTATTTAAAAATGAAGACAACACCAGAGTCATTCTCTTCAGTGCCTTAATCGGAGCTGTCATCACATTCACTCAATATTCTGGAGGAATGAAAGGTTTTGTAAGCTGGGTTGCACAAAAAGGATTCATCCGCAGCCAGAAATCTGCTGAGCTCCTTGCCTGGTTTCTGGGATTTATAATCTTCATTGAATCCAGCATCTGTGTTCTTGTCTCAGGTGCAGTGTCAAGGCCTATCTTTGACAGGATGAAAATTTCCAGGGAAAAGTTAAGCTATATTCTCGATTCCACCTCTGCGCCAAAATGTATTTTACTCCCCTTGAATGCCTGGGGAGCTTTCGTTATTGGCCTCCTTGCTTCCCAGGGGATCAATAATCCTGTCCGAATGTTCATCTCCTCTATTCCTCTTAACTTTTACGCTATTTTCGCCCTAATGCTCGTCATCACTGTTATTTTTACAGGTAAAGACATCGGACCAATGAAAGATGCTGAAAAGCGCGTCCGCATAGAAAACAAGATTCTCAGGGACGGCGCAGAACCTCTTATCTCCGATGAAGTAGTGATGATGGAGGAAAAGCCCGGTGTTCCTCTAAGACCATGGAATATGATTCTTCCTGTAGCTACAATGGTCATAATGATGCCTGTTGTTCTCTTTATTACAGGTAAAGGAAACATAATGGAGGGTTCAGGCTCTCTTTCAGTCCTTTGGGCAGTTGTTTCAGCACTGATGGTTGGAGCCGTATCTTATAGACTGCAGGGAATCATGAAAACAAAAGAAATCACTGATATCTTCATGAAAGGAGTAGGCGGGCTTGTCCCCTTGGCCTGCTTGATGATTCTTGCATTCGCCATTGGCAATACCTGCGAGGCACTTGGAACAGGACCTTTTGTGGCTCAGGCGGCAAAAGCAACGATGAACCCTCATCTAATCCCAGCCATTCTATTCTGCTTATCCTGCATTATCGCCTTCTCAACCGGCACTTCTTGGGGAACATTTGCAATTATGATTCCAATTGCTGTTCCGATGATTCAAATAATCGGCCTTCATCCTGGTCTTGTGATAGCAGCAGTCTTAGGAGGCGGCGTGTTCGGCGACCACTGTTCGCCTATATCAGATACAACCATTATTTCCTCCATGGCTGCTGCCACAGATCATATTGACCATGTGAGAACCCAGCTCCCATATGCCTTGATTGCTGCAGGGATGGCGATCCTATTTTTTATATTATTCGGATTCTTACTATGAAAATGATTCATTCTCTAAAACGAGGTCGCATAAATTAAAATAAAAAATACTGAAAGGAAGGTGAAATCATGAGAAAACAGTTTCAAGTATTTTTTATTGTTTTTTCTCTTGTTTTTTTATCCCAATCAAGCGCCTTTCTGTGGAGCAAAACTCCGACTCCTTCTGAGCCATCTGATTACTCTCAGGCTCTCGTAGAGTTTGAGAAATATGCGAAAGTGCAGATGGCTTTGGATAAAGCACCTGCACTTTCTATAGGACTTCTCAAAGATGACTTTATCTGGGCTAAAGGATTTGGTTATTCAGATTTAGAAAACATGGTCCCTGCGAAACCCGAAAGCTCCTTTCGTCTTGCTTCTATAACAAAGACAATTACAGCGATTGCAGTTCTACAGCTTGTGGAACAGGGAAAAATCGACCTCGATGCTGTAGTTCAAACTTATGTGCCTTACTTTCCCCGAAAAAATTGGGCTGTTACTATACGTTATCTCCTTGGGCACCTGGCTGGAATCAGCCATTACAAAAATTACGATGTGGAAGGCCACATAAAAGAGCACAAGAATACAAAAGAAGCAATTGCGATTTTCAAGGATTTTGACCTTGTTGCCGAACCTGGAACAAAATACAATTATTCAAGCTATGGATTTAATCTTCTTGGTGCTGTGATTGAAGGCGCTTCAGGAGAATCTTATGGAGACTATATCAAAAAACACATTTTTGAGCCTTTAGGCATGACAAATTCATGTTTAGACGATCCTGCGGAACTCATCCCAAATCGGGTTAGAGGATACCGGCTCATAAAGGGCCAAATTAAAAATTCAGAATATGTCGATGTATCAAGCCGTTTTGCAGGCGGCGGCACACGCTCTACTGTTGTTGACCTCATTAAATTTGCCCAAGGGATAATTGGAGGCAAGCTTCTCTCAAGAGGAACATGGCGTCAAATGTTTACATCTATGGCTACCAGGAACGGATATTTTACAGATTATGGAATGGGCTGGGTCGTTCGTCCATGGAAAGGACACTTCCAAATAAGCCACAGCGGCTCCCAGCCAGAAACTCGAACTCTTCTTTTTATTTTCCCTACTGAAAATTTTGCTATCGCTGCAGCTTCTAACCTGGAAGGGCTCGATCTTTTCCCTTATGCCCGGAAATTAGCAGAATTGATTTTAGAGGAAGATTTAGGCCTCATTGCCTATGTAAATAAAAAGGAAGGCCAGGTCATATATGACGCATGTGCCAGGGTTTTTTCTTATGGAATGAGCCAGTTCGACTGGAACAGCGGCCCTATTACAGAAAATGAGGAAGCTCTCTCTGAAGCTTTTTCTTATTTCAATACATATGTCAACTCCAACGCATTACAAAAAGACTTCAAGGGAACTAAAGGAAAAATAGAGGCCGGCCGCCATCCAGTGTCCAAACAAGCATTCACCAAGGTGGGATCTTTCATGGCTTCAACACTTAATGATGCTTATGGCCCTAATGCTCTTAAAAGCTACCATAAAAAAGGCCCTATTTATTTTTTCACAGATTATCTTCAAATCACCCGAAAGTTGGCTTCAAAAAAGAAACAGTTTACATTCACAAGGCCTTTTAACCGCCTTGTCTCCAGTTGGGAAAAAGACTGGGAGCGTGTCTATACTGACTCAATCCAGCGTCTTGAAA
>JAYEJL010000029.1:0-4147 GCA_034660555.1 Thermotogota bacterium | reverse complement strand
GAGAAAATAGAATGCCAAGAAGAAATGACATCGATTCTATTTTAGTTATTGGCTCAGGCCCGATTATAATACGAGAAGAGAATGGTAAAAGGGGTCAGGTCTTACATTGTTACATTTTGTTAAAAGGGAACAGTACCTTTAAAGGAAGAGAGACTGTCCCCTTTTTATGATTAGAATCAATAGGAAAAAAATGTAATAGATTATAGATGAATATCAGGCCTAGCTAACCACTTGCAAAATAATAAATTAAATTATTTTTTCTACTGTTTTTTATTTTTCTTTAAAGTGCCGATTTTGCCCCAAAAATGCTGCTTTAAGGCCTAATTTTGCCACGAAAATAGACCTAATCTATTTATTATATTTAAGTTATCAGGGCCCGACCCCCTTTTCCTTCTTTTCCTTTTCTCAACAATGTGAGAAGATAAATTTCAAAATGCTGGTAAAAGATATAGAACCTTTTTTATTTAACCCAGGTGATTCAAAAAGAATTTTATACTTTTATGATTTTATAAAAGAGTATAATTTCTAAATTCCTGCGCGAATTTCACACTGCCCCACGGTTTGCACACTCCCGATTTTCACTGGTTTTTATCGTTTTTCAAAAAAGCAGGCCAAGAGTTGGGCTATATAAGTCTTCCGGATTGAGGCATCTTCGAAATTTACTTGGGAGAATGAGCTAAATAATCGCGGCATAATAGCCGGAAGGAGCACAGCGCTCAATATCTGAATCAGCACGATTTTTGAGTCTTTTTTCCTTCCTTTTAATTTGACACCCTTTATTTTGTCCAGAAGGTCCTCGAGAAATGAGTTGAACCGCCGGACAAAGAGATCGTCGTAATCGTTCAGCATAAGGGGGTTATAGATATGGGCCTTGGTGATTCCGGGCCACTTGATAGCACCATCCATAAGGACTTCTAAAAACGCCTGCAATAGGGCGTACTGGGGCTGGCCTTCCTGGTCAAATATCTCCCCGGGCATCTTAGACATCTCTTCAAGCGTTCTCTCCAATGCTTTAGTCATCAGCTTTTCTTTTGTACCGAAATAGTAATTTATGGCTGCACTATTCACAGCGGCTTCTTTGGCAATCTTACGAATGGTTACTCTCTGTATTCCTTCTTTTTCAATACAATCAATGGTCGTCAATAGAATCTTTTCGCGAGTTGACATTTCTTTTTCGCTCATCCCACTCTTCCTTTAAACAAGTGTTTTAATCTATTGACATTATTATAGAATTCTTAAAGCCAAATAACAAGTCAAACAGAAAAAGGTAGACAAAAACACCTTAAACTTTACTAGCTGAAGCATTACCTTAAAGACAATAAATTTGCGTAAAATATAGGAATGGGAAATCTGCCTTATTTTTACTTGACAGCACCTTTAATTTCATGCAATTATAACAATTGATTTAATCATTTGTTTAAATTAAACAAACAACCCACGGAGGAAACATGAAGCACGCACTCAGCAACCGAAAAAACCTGAACGGTTGTGTTAGGGCATTATCGAATAATCAAACAATGGGCCAAAGAAAATTTCTCCCTGGCAGAAAAACGAGGAAATCCCATTGTTTCATCATGGTTATTGCCTTTATCCTCGACTTCTTTCTGGTGTCCGGACTCGGCTTTCCCCAGGATGAAGCGGCAAATACCAAAGCCCCAGAAGGCATGATCAAAGGACGGGTGATCGACGAGGAGATTAAATCCCCCATCCCTAATGTCAGAGTCAAGGTCGTAGGAACGTCTTTGGAAGTCTACACTGATGCAGACGGATATTTTTCCATTCCAAATGTTTCTGTGGGGACTTATACCCTCGAACTATCCAGCCGTTTCTTCATTACCCGGCGCAAACCTGATGTGATAGTCAAGTCCAATCGGACAACCTATGTCGAAGCCACGCTCAAGCTGGATAAAATCGTCCAGGAAGAAGAAATCACTGTCACAGCCAGCTACTTCTCATCTACCGAAAGCCAACCAACAAGCAGTACCAGCTTTTCTAACGAAGAAATCCGCAGGGCTGCTGGCTCGGCCGGAGATGTAAGCCGTATCATAAGTAGCCTTCCCAGTGTCACCCGCACAAACGACATGATGAATTACTTAGTAGTTCGAGGCGGAAGTCCGGCAGAAAACTCATTCTACCTTGATAACATCGAAATTCCCAATATCAATCATTATCCAGCCCTGGGGTCGACGGCTGGTGCGATTAGTCTTTTGAACGTGGATTTTATCCGCGATGTCCGGTTTTACTCGGGCGGCTTCTCTCCTATTTTCGGCGACCGTCTCTCTTCAGTTATGGATATCTCCTTCCGGGAGGGAAATCATGATGAGTCCGATTTCCAGCTTAGTCTGGACATGATGGGTATTGGCGCTGTGGGCGAAGGGCCAGTTGCCTCTGGAAAAGGATCATGGATGTTTTCGGCCAGGAGGAGCTATATAGACTTATTGATTGACCTTATGGGGTCAGGGGTCCCGGTTACATGGAGTGATTTCCAAGGCAAACTGAATTTCGACTTATCCTCAAATAACAGGTTGTCTTTTCTCGGAGTTGCCGGGCTTGACAGTAGTGGAACCAAAAAGGAAGATGCCCTCAAGGATGACGAAAGCTTTTACGGAGATCTGGACACAACTGAGTACACGGTCGGCGTCAACTGGTTCTCGATTTGGGGTACTAACGGGTATTCGAACACATCCCTTTCTCATTCTTATATCCGTTACAAAGATGCCTACTACCATACAGTTTCTGAGGAGCTTGCCAGGAGAGGAAAAAACCGGGAGCAATCCTTTGTTTTGAGAAACGTTATTTTTTACCGTCTCAGCCAGGCCAGCAATCTCGAATTCGGATTTGAATTGAAGCATCTGACCTCAGATTACAATTACTATTTGGCCTCCTACACCGATGTATTGGGGACATCTGTACCGGATTTTTCCAAAGAAATTAAAGCCTCAGCCGAGAAAGCTTCTGCCTTTCTCAAGCATACATGGAATCCTTTTTCAAAACTGACGCTTAATACGGGAATCCGGGTTGATTATTCCTCTCATAACAAAAACTCCAGCTTTTCACCCAGGTTATCACTCTCCTATACGCTTTCCGAAAAGAGTTCTCTCGATGCCGAAGCAGGCGTTTTTACCCAGCATCTCCCTCTTGTCCTTCTTTTCCAGAATAAAAACTTCAAGACTCTTAGCAACCCGCTGGCCTATCATTTTGTGCTGGGAATTCGGCACCTGCTCACTGAAAACACTCGGCTTACAATCGAAGTTTATGATAAAGAATACAAACATTTTCCTCTTGATCCGGCTCAGCCATCTCTGTTTATATTCGACGAGGTGTTTTACAGCGGCTTTTTCAATGAACATTCACATCTTTTGGACACAGGCAAAGCCCGCTCTTACGGCATTGAGTTTATGATCCAGAAAAAACTGGCCGAAAAAGTTTACGGAATGATGAGCGCTTCTTATTTTCGTTCCCGCTACAGAGACCTTGACGGGGTGTGGCATAACAGAGTCTACGACAATCAGTACATCTTTGCTGTGGAGGGTGGATACAAGCTTAACAAATTCTGGGAATTCGGAGTGAAGTGGAACTATGCTGGAGGACCACCATACACCCCTTTCGATGAAGTAGCATCTCAGCACATCAACAGTGGCATCTTCGATTTGGCCCGCATTAACGGGGAACGCCTTCCAGCATACCACTCATTAAACATCCGCATGGACAAGCGCTTCTACTTCCGGGCATCCAATCTTACCCTCTACCTAAGCGTCTGGAATGTATATAACAGAAAGAATGTTTTCTCCTACTACTGGAACACTATAGAGAAGAAGCCGGGCCACGTATTAGGCTGGGGAATTCTTCCTGTTCTAGGTATAGAATTTGAATTTTAATTTAATCTGGGATTTAATCTAGGACACAATACTTATTACTTTATTTTTATCTTACCATCAACATCTTTCTATTAACAGTCTCTTGAAAAACTGATTGACATCAATCGAGATAATAACACCAATTATAGTAAAAGGGGTCAGATCTTACATTGTTACATTTTGTTAAAAGGAAACAGTACCTTTAAAGGAAGAGAGACTGTTCCCTTTTTATGATTAGAATCAATAGGAAAAAAATGTAATAGATTATAGATGAATATCAGGCCTAGCTA
>JAYEJL010000028.1:0-4165 GCA_034660555.1 Thermotogota bacterium | reverse complement strand
ATAGAGGATGGAATCCACTAATAACAGAATCAGAATTATTAAACGCGATAGTTAAGCAAGGCAAACATTTTGGAAATAGCAAGCTTGGAGTTGATGTAGCCGGAGAAGGTAGAAATGATTCAGTAATAATTAGACGATCAGAAGGATTTGCGGAAATAAAACTAAAAGATAATGAAATAGACACAACAAGTTTAGCGGCAGAAGCATTAGCATTAAAAGTTGAATTAGAAGAACCGATACAAATATCCCCGGTATCAACAATTATTCCATACATAGAAATAGCAATTGATAAAATTGGAGTTGGACTTGGACCATTCCAAACATTAAAAAAACAGACAGATAAAATTAGAGGAGTAGTTGGAGGAGCAATAGCAAGTGACACAATTACATATTTCAATAAAAGAGCAGAAAATTATTGGAGAGTAAGAGAATGGATATTAGCAGGCGGAAAATTAATTAAAGATGGGGATTTACAAGACAAAAGCAATAAGTATGGAAGCTGGAAACAATTATTAGATATTAAATATAAAATCAACGCAGACAAAAAAGTGCAAATAATATCCAAAGATTTATTAAGAGAAGCAGGAGTAGAAAGTCCAGACATCCCCGACGCGCTTGCAAATACATTTGAAACAAAAGATATAGAAATGAAAGCCGAGGGAACAGCTACGGTGGCTAATAAAAAAAGAGAAACACATATTTAAGGAAACTAAAAAATGAAGAATACAATCAGTGAACAAATAATACACGAGCTTGGAATAGTTAGAAAAACAGTTCTTGATATTAATCCAAGCTATGCTCCGACACATACTGATTTACTTGAACTAATCAATCTTTATTTGAATAGCAAATATAGGGATAGCGACAAAGACTCGGAAGGATTTAAAAAATGGTTTATCAATATCAGCGACTTCCGATGTAAGGTTATGAGCAAGGCAATAGATTTAGACACCAAAGACATCAGGATTATTGCCGAGGAAGGACAATCAAATCTGCCATCTTGGTTTTTCAGTAAAGACATTAAGCTGTTTATGAAAGAGCAGATGTTTGGAAAGTTTTTGAATGAGGTAAAAAATGAAGCTCCGCGGTGGGGAACAGTAGTCGCTAAAAAAGCGGGCGATGAAATTTCAGTAGTCAATCTTAAAAACCTATACCCAGACCCTGAAACAAAATATTTAAAATGGGGTAGATTTATAAACGAAGAACACGAATACACACCAGACGAATTAGAAGATGTAGGCAAGAAATCAGGATGGGACAAGATTGGCCAAGCAATTGATTTAGTAAAAAAGAAAGGAGAAAAAGAAACTCCTTTGATTAAAGTATATGAAAGATATGGAACATGGGAAAAACAATTAGCCCAAAGCATAGTTGTATTTGAAAGAATAAAGAACACTTGGAAAGAAGTAATCTTATCAGAAGAAGCAATTAAACCAGACGAGATACCATACAAGGAGTTCCACACCGACAAGAGAATTGGCAGATGGATATCAAAAGGAGTAGTTGAAAATTTATTTGAAAATCAAATTGCTGAAAATGAAACAGTAAACTTCAAAAGAAAAAATATGCATTGGGGTTCAAAGTATTTGTTTGAATCTGCTGATGACACAATTGCTTCAAGTCTCTTATCAGACGCAGTGAGTGGACAAATATTTAAAAGCGAAAAAGGAATTAGAAGAATTGATACTCGAGAAGGCAATTTAGCGGCATATCGAGATGAAGAAGAGAGATGGGACCGTAACGCTGACAGGAAAACATTTAGTCACGATGTAATGAGAGGCGAGAGTTTGCCATCAGGAACGCCATTAGGTTCAGCCAGATTGCAAACAGCGCAAGCTTCAAGCTATTTTGAAGGGATTAGAGAGGACTTTGGAATATTTTTAAAAGAGATTTTTTATGACTGGGTATTGCCTGACTTCAAAAAGAAAAACAACAAAGAACATATTTTGAATTTTGTAGGAAGCGAACCAGCAGAATTAGAAAAATTTGATAGATTGGTTGTCGGATATAGAACAAACGAGGGATTAAGAAATTTTGTTAAGAAAAATGGAAAACTGCCAATGCCGAACCAATTAGAAATGATGAAAGTTGTTGAAAAAGAAAAAATCAGAGATAACAGGTTTATGACCATCCCCAAAAATCATTATAATAACCTGAAATACAAAATGGAGATGGTTATTACTGGCGAGAGTGTAGATTTAGGTTCAAAGCTACACACACTAAGCAACGCATTAGCTACAGTAGCAACTAACCCAATGATATTAGCAAACCCAATGACGAGAAAAATGTTTTTCAGACAGCTTGATTTAGCAGGAATTAACCCAGCAGAATTTGAAACAGATGTAGATATGCAGGGAATGATGGATATGGTTACAAAACAATCAGGACAAGCTAAACCAGTTATTACTCCCGGGCCAGCTAAAGAAGAAATGAAAATATGAAATTAAACATTAATCAAGAAAAGTTCTTAAGTGATAATTCAGACGCGCTAAAAGGAATATTTAATATTTGGATTCAGGGAATGGTTGAAAGACTAATCAACGAAGAAGACGAAAAGAAAAAAGCATTACTACAATTAGCAATCAGAGAATTTAGAGATTTTCATAAGATAGTAAATTTTATGAAGAAGGACATTAAAAACAATAAAGAGAGTTCTATATAAGTTCTTCAGAAAATATATAGGCTCACAGTCACTAAAGACTATAAAATGAAAAAACAATGGAAGAACCAAAAATTACTTCCGAGGAAGCTGAATTGCTTTCTCAAAAAGGCGACATCCAAGCCAAAGAGGATGCAGGAGAAAACCTGACAGATGATGAGCAATCATCTCTGGATAAAATCATAACTCTCGAAGATGACCTCAAAGAGAGATTTAAGGAGAAGGATACTCCTGATGATGAAAAAACCACAGCAAAGATTGCATCTTTGCAGGCACAAAAAGAGCATTTCAGAAATAAGCATGGAAAATCTGATACTCGAGTCAAAGAACTTGAGAAACAGATTGAAGCGCTTAACAAAGAAAAAAACCCAAAAGGTGATGCCGATAAAAACGATAAGCTGGACAAAAGAATTGATGGCATTGAATTCTTAACAGCTCATCGCGATGTCACTAAAACGGAATTTGACTTTATTTCTGCGCTTGCTCGTGGGAAAGAATCTACCTTAGAAGAAGCCCTTGAGTCCGAGGATGCTAAAATATGGCTTGATGCCCATAGGGCAAAGGTCGCTAAGGACAAAAAGACTCCTTCTCCCACCAATAGGTCGCGGTCTTTCAATACTGAGGAAACTCAGTTTAAGTCAGAAGACACAGAGCAAGAAAGAAAAACGAAACATAAAAAGTCCGTCGATGAGTTTTTGGCCCGAAAGAAAGAAAAAGCTAACATTTAAGAGACAATTATATGGCATTTCCAACAGATACATTTACAGCAGCAGACTTAGCCGAATATATTCCGGAGAAATGGTCAATGACCATTAACGATTTCTTCCGAGCAAAATTGGCAGCTGCAAGGTTCTTTCTTGATATGTCTGATGATGTCGAAGACGGTGGTGATATTATTCACATTCCTAATGTGACTGAGCCATCGGCTGCAACCAAATCTATCGCCACAGGCGTTACTTTGGTTTCAGCAACTGAAGCACCAACTGATTTGACAGTAACGACATGGAAAGAATGTTCATTTGCTATTGAGGATAACCAAGCAAGCCAAGTCTTGCGTTCCTACAATACTCAGAAGATTTATATTCAGGCTTCAGGGTTTGCGTGCGCCAAATCTCTTGATACAGCTTTGATGGCTCTTTATTCAGGTTTGGATAATAGCGTAAATGACTCCGCGTCAGCAGTAGCCGATGCAGACATTTTACAAGCTATCCAAACATTGGATGAAGCAGATGTTCCAGCAGAGGACAGGCAGTTTTTCTTCCGCCCGTCCATTGTTTGGGGTGATTTGATGGCGTTGGATAAGTATACTCACGCCTCAGAAATGGGTCAGCAAGGTATGATGAATCAAGGAGCAATTGGTATGCTTTACGGCATTCCGGTAGTTTCCACGACTCAAGTTACCAAAACCCATACCGATTATGTCCATAACTTACTTGCTCATAAGAGCGCGTTTGCTTGGGCAACACGATCACTTCCAGGAGCGTCTGTAGATCCAGATTCAGGAGC
>JAYEJL010000027.1:0-4187 GCA_034660555.1 Thermotogota bacterium | reverse complement strand
TTCTTTGCTTTGATAGTAATTTCAATTGATTATAATTTTTACTTTACTACCTATGAAAAGATTTGTCCACTATAAAATGCACTTTTTTTATAAATATCAGTATGTTCTTATCGTGGATGGACACTAACTATAAACTCCCCGATGAGGCGGGAAACTATACTCATAGGAGCTGCAGAACGGCAAGAGCGGGTAAATCAGGAACATCCATAGTCATCATCAATTCCCGGGAAAAAAGAAAACTTCAGCTTATAGAAAAAAAAGCAGGGGTTAAGTTTAATTATGCAAAAGTCCCGGAAGGATATGCAATTTGTGAGAAACAGATCTATTCCATGATTAGCAAAATGGTAGAAGTTGAAGTGGATCAGAAAGAAATCGGGCGTTTCCTGCCGCCAGTCTATAATACATTAAACGCTCTTACAAAAGAAGAGCTCATTTGCAAGTTTGTTTCAATTGAATTTAACCGCTTTCTTAATTATTATAAAGATTCCAAAGATATAAATGTATCCTTGAAAAAAAAGGAAGATGCTCATCGCGGTATAAAAAAAGATCGACCAAAAAGAAAATTAAAGCCCGGAAAATCGAAACGGTTTTTCTTAAACACAGGATCTATGGACAATCTAAAAAAAGGCGCTGTGATAAGAACTGTATGCGGCAGAGCCGGCATTAGCTCTGAAAAGATTGGTCCAATAGAAATCATGCGGGAATTTTCTTTTTTTGAAATTGAAACAAGTGTTGCGGCTAAAGTATTAAAATCAATGAAAGGCGCGAAAATTGATGGTCGAAATATTCGGGTTCAATATGCCGAAGATAAGAAACCGCAAACCAAACGATATAAAAAAAGTAAAAAGAGAAAGAAAAGTTAAAATACCCCTGCCCTGCCCATCTCTATACCTTTTTTATAACCCTTTATCCTAAAATTGATAGGCGATTTTTAAATGGATTAGATTTTAGTAACCTTAGAATACAGTGACGGCAATGCATTTTGTCTTAAACGAAATTTAGTACCATGATTATGTCCCGTGCGAGCATCAAAATCGATTAACAGTTGACCGTTTTCTAAGGCTTCAACAAACTTCTCAATATAAAACCCTTGAAGAATCATTATGTCGCTATACAGAAAGTGAGTTTTCCCTTGGATTTTCTTCGTTTCCGCTTGCAGATAAAAACAATTCAGAAGCTTTGTGCCTGCTTTATGAAAAAGGTCGTCAAATCCCCAGTATGGTTGTGGGCTTAACTCCTCTAAGCCGATTTTCCTTTCAACTGATTGTAACCATGATTCATGTCTTGCATCCACTGATTTTGAGTCAAAAGAGATTAGAATTTTCTTGTTTTTCCTGTCAGTAATAACTTTGAAGCCTCGATCACTTCTTGATAGTCCATGAATTGTTTGCCGAAAGCTCATTTCAGTTTCGGGATATTTTGTTCCAGCCTCTTGATGAGGCCAACCATACTTAGGTAAAAATATCTGAGGAACAAACCGCAATGCCCGAGGTGATGGTTCCATATGAAAAAGGGTAGTCAATGAAGTTGTATTTTTTCTTCGGCACTTCAACTCCCATTCTGCCGCATTTGGGATTGGAAGATTGTTTTCCTCAATTCCCAACAAGTCTTCAAGAGTATTTCCGATTCCGCCTACATTCCCTGATCTTGCATTGGGTATCCATCCTCGATCACGTATTTCTTTTAGGGCGGAAATCAACGATTCCTTTGTGTAAATTTTCATAAAATTCCTTTATGCCGGTTTCCAAAAATCTAATAAATATTCAAATGTTGTGCCCATTGTAATGTAGTTGCTTGGCCACCCGAATATGCCTATTCTATTTACTATATTTGTTCTATCCCAAATAATAGTATTACGCAGCTCATAACCTCGACTCCTTAACTCCTGGATTAGAGAAACATGTATAGTGATACGCTGATTTTCCCACCACATATCCGGCACATTGATGACACAATGAGCTTTTGGCTTGAGCAATGGCAACAATGCTTCATAAATATCACCCATAGCTTTAGTATACTTATCTAATGACATGGTTCCAAGGTCTCTGGGATTTTGCGAATATTGCTCAACTTTAAAATATTGATCATTTTTTCTGTCCCGCCGTGACTTATTCTTTCTTTTTCTATTTAACAAATTTGCATAAGGTGGTGAAGTCCATATCAAACTCACAGTATTTGGATTAAGATATAAAGGAATATTTAAAGCATCATCTTGAATTGCTAACTGCTTTGTCTTATTAAATAGATTTTTTTGGGAAAGACGTTTTGAACATAAATTTATATAAGATTCCTGAAGATCAAAGCCAACAGCATTTCTATTTAAATCTTGTGCCGCCACAAGAGTTGTTCCGCTACCCACAAAGGGATCTAAAACCAGTTCGCCTTCATGTGTAAACAATTCAACAACTTTCTTTGCTAATGAGATAGGGAATGTCGCTGGATGTATGTCTTTTTTTCTAATATCTCTTTTCTCATAATAGAATTGCCAAACCCCTAATTGGCTTTTTAACCATTCTTTAGCAGTCATACAATTAATGTGCGTTTTTCCGCAATTACAAGTTCTTTCATTGCAAATATTAATTTTATGGCGATATTGTTCGCAATCTTCCTTTATTATGTGTAAATTTTCCAATTCTGCTTTTTTTTGTAGCATACTTGACCTCACATGATTAACATAAATGTAATTATTGAATATCTGTGATCCTTATAGCAAATTATTCTGAATGAAGCCAGTTAATCTTATCTGTCCTGCCCAACGAATAATTCAGGCCAGGATTCTTCTGAATTCAAGATAAATGATAAAAAATCACATTAATGATTATTTACAAAAATGCCTGGACTCTGGACGTTACCTGAAATGCTGGGTTATGCATACTTTTAATTCAAATATTTGTTTCAACAATTTCGATAACGTTACCGGTTACCACCGTTGATATATCGGTACCTTCAATTATTTTCTTACGCACTGAGTAGCTGGTTTTGTAAAACCAGAGAGCCATATCCACGTTTTTGGCTATGTTGTTAACGCGGAATACTTGCTCATTTGAACCGTTGTTTGGGGGTAATGCGTACTTCATATGGCCTAAGTAAATTACGCAAACAAACGGATCTTCGTTAAATATAGATTGATTCTCAACAAGACAATCGGGTGCATCGATGTGATGGCAGAGGGAATACTTGCCGATTGTAAGTCTAATAACAGATTCCCACTTGTTAATATCGTACAAAGGTGTACGTCTTTCACCAATACCGTGTGGGTTGATATACTTTACTTCTGATTCTCCAAATGGCTTGGGGAATTTATGTAGTAAAGTGCCGTCGTTGTGATACGAAATCTCTGCGTATGCTGCAAGAATATCTGATTTTGAATGATAAATTTTGTCCTCGCTATAAGTTACAGCAGAATGGTGATCAGATTCGATAAATTGAAATTTCAATTCGTCCGTTTGTTTCCCGATATTTAATATCCGGAAAAGCAACCTACTGGAATCATCCGGTGATCTAAAAGCAACAGTTTTCTTTATTCTCATAGCGCCTTTCTGGGCATCTACCTAATATATTAAGGAAATTTGCATAACCAGGGTAACCAGCGGCGCTATTGACCTTCCCGCGTAGCGCCGCCGTGCTTCTCGCCGTCTGGTTGACCCTGTTGAAGCTCTTGATCTTTAAATTTCTTACTTTTTAAGACTCCTAAGTCGTGTCAATAAAGCACTATATTGATAAACCGCTTTTAAAACTTCCTTTGTAAATTCAATACTTATTTCAACTTCTTCTTCGCCTATTTGGCTAAATGTCTGAGATTCTATATGTGCTGCGTCGTTACCAAGAAGCCTCAAATCATCGGCTCCATCAAGCAGTTCTTGTGGCAAAACGACTTTATCCCTGAGAGTTGTTACTCTTTGTTTTAGGTTTGCCCCTTCCGCCCCTCTGTCTATACATAATTCTTCAAGGGTTTTCCGTACCATTATTGCTGATGCCGTATAACAATTACTGGCATGACATATAATTGCCTCCTCAAATGCTTTAACTACAGATTGGGGTAAATTTGATGAATCAAAATCTATAGTCTCTGTTGGAGCATCCAGCGGGACGCCCATGAAAATATGCGTTTCATATCCTGTTGGTGTATGCTATGTGATTATTTATACTAAGAAAAGTAGAGTAAACCAAAGTATCGAAATGGTGCT
>JAYEJL010000026.1:0-4208 GCA_034660555.1 Thermotogota bacterium | reverse complement strand
AAAAGAGGGAGAAGCAGTTCAGGCTACACTTGTAGAATTTGGAGATAGATTTAGAATGATAGTCAATGAGATCGTGGTTGTTAAACAGGAAGAGGAGATGCCAAAATTACCGGTTGCGAGGGCTTTATGGATACCAAAACCTGATTTGACAACTGCTGCCACTGCCTGGATACTTGCTGGCGGCGCACATCATTCCAGTATGAGTTATTCTGTAAACACTGAGCAAATGGAAGACCTTTGCGAAATTTTGGGTATTGAGTTTGTTCTTATAGATGAAAATACAAATATAAGGGAACTGAAAAAAGAACTCAGAAACAACGAAATTTACTATAAATTGAAGAAATTGTAGTGACTTTTGAAAAATTGACCATTAGTTCTAAGTAATAATAGTAATAACCACGAAGTAAAATAAGGAGTATGTATCATGCTTGAAAGTTTAAGAAAAGATGTGTACGAATCTAACATGAAACTTATTGAAACAGGACTTGTGAAACTAACCTGGGGTAATGTAAGTGGCATAGACAGGGAGAAAGGTCTGATTGTAATAAAACCAAGCGGCGTTGATTACAATGAACTTTCACCTGACAAAATGGTTGTGGTTGACCTTAAGGGAAATACAGTAGAAGGTACCTTGAAACCATCCTCAGACACACCAACACATATTGTTCTATACAATAATTTTAAGGAAATCGGCGGAATAGTACACACCCATTCTACATGGGCCACCATATGGGCGCAGTCTTATCAGCATCTTCCATGTTTGGGAACAACGCATGCCGATCATTTTTACAATGAAGTTCCCTGTACCAGATTTTTAACAGGTAAAGAAACTGAAGAGGGTTATGAAATTAATACAGGAAAGTTAATTTTAGAAGCATTTACAGATAGAGATTATATCAGCACGCCTGGTGTTCTTGTAGCAGGACATGCCCCCTATACGTGGGGAAAAGATGTAAAAGATGCAATAAAAAACAGTATTATACTTGAAGAAATTGCTAAAATGGCTTATTTTACAGTAGTACTAAATAGAGATATTGATATTTTACCGAAGCATATCATAAAAAAGCATTACTTTAGAAAGCATGGAAAAAACGCTTATTATGGACAGGATGAATAGTTTTAAATGAAATAAGGTGATGATTTGTCTAGAAAATATGTGACCCTCAAAGATATTTCAAAAAAGACCGGATTGGCAGTCACAACCGTTTCTAAAGCTCTAAGAAATCATCCTGACATAAATAAAAAAACGGCACGAATGGTTCAGAAAGCAGCTGAAAAAATGGGGTACATTAAAAATGTTACTGCCTCTCAGTTAAAAAGGAATAAAAGTAACACAGTGGGAGTTGTGTTATCTGACAGTTCTAATCCATTCTTTGCTGAGTTCATGGCAGGACTGGAAAGTGAAGCCTTCAAACAGGGTTACAAACTAATACGTATGAATTCTGAAGGAGAGCAAACGAAAGAAGAAGAAGCAATAAAAACACTACTTCAATACCGAGTAGATGGACTTGTAATATTCCCTCTTCAGGAAAGCATACATAAGTATGAAAAATATGGGATTACAAGAAATGGAGTGCTTATTGGCTGGAGTAAAGAAGAAGGAATAATTGATTCAGTATATACTGAAGAGTACAAAGGAATGTACCTTGCGACCACTCATCTCATAAAAACCGGGAGAAAAGAAATTCTATTTCTGGATAATTTCCTGTACAAAACAGGATACTACGGTAGAAGATTTGAAGGCTATAAACAAGCTGTGATCGATCATGGACTTGTATATAAAGAAGAGAACCATATTATCAACACCAATCTTGAAAAACAGCATAGAATTTACGAAGGGTATACATCAATAAAAAATGTTATTGAGTCCGGTAAAAAGTTTGACGGACTTGTCTGTTTTAACGATCTGCTCGCTTATGGCGCAATAAAGGCTCTCCATGAGATGAAAGTAAAAATCCCTGATGATGTTGGAGTAGTTGGATATGACAGTCTAACATTTTCTATGATGGTCTATCCGTCATTGTCATCTGTTAATTACAGCAAGTTTCATTGGGGAGAATTGGCATTGAGAACACTTCTTAAACGACTGAAGAATCCTGATATGCCTATACAGGAGATAGTCATAGATGTCGAACTGGAAGTTAGAGAGAGTTCTTTGAAACAAGAATATACAACTAAAGAACAGAGGTGAGTTTATGTATCTGATGGGGACAGATATTGGAACGCAGGGCACAAAAACCATCGTAGTAAATGAAAAAGGGAAACTGATTTCTGAAGCTTTTGAAGAATATTCTGTAATAACTCCCAAACATTCCTGGGCTGAACAATGGCCGAATGTGTGGACTGATGCAGTTATTAAAACAATAAAGAATGCTTTTGAAAAAGCAAATATTAAAAAAGAAGACGTTGCAGGAATAGCTTTAAGTGGATTGTATGGTGGTTCAGGTGTTCCTGTAGATAAAAATATTGAACCTCTCTATCCATGCCTCATATGGATGGATAGAAGAGCCAGAGATGAAACGCAATGGGTAAAAGACAATATCCCCTTGGAAAAAATATTTGGAATAACTGGAAACTACGTTGATTCATATTACGGATTCACAAAAATGATGTGGTTGAGAAATAATGAACCTGAAGTATGGGGAAAAATCTATCAGTTTGTAACTCCCAAAGACTATGTTATCTACAAGATTACAGATGAGCTTTCCACTGATTACTCTTCTGCGGGGAATATTGGTGGTGTTTTTGATATAAAGAAAAGAACCTGGTCTGATGAAATGTGTGAATCTCTTGGTATACCAAAAAACAAGCTTCCAGATAAAGTTATTAAATCTTCAGATATTGCAGGTAGGCTTAAAAAAGAAATTGCGAATTTAACAGGGTTGTTAGAAGGGACACCGGTTATTTCAGGTGGAATAGATGCACCGGTTGCTCAATTAAGCGCAGGAGTTTTGGTGGAAGGCGAACATGTGGCAATGGCCGGTACATCAATGTGCTGGGGAACAGTTCATTCAGGTAAATATCTCACTCCCGGACTGGTCAGTTTTCCTTATGTAGTTGAAGAAGAATCCAAAATATACACCTTTGGTGGAAGTGCTACCAGTGGTGCGCTGGCAAGATGGTTCAGAGACCAGTTTGGCAGTTATGAAAAAGGTGTTGAAAAAGAAACAGGAATAAGTGCCTATACCCTACTGGAAATGGAAGGAGAAAATATTCCCCCTGGAAGTGATGGAATAGTGGTTCTTCCTTATTTTATGGGTGAAAGATCTCCAATATGGGATCCCGATGCCAGGGGAACTGTATTTGGTCTGTCATTATCCCATAAAAAGGAACACATATATCATGCACTACTTGAATCAGCAGCTTATTCACTAAGACATAACATGGAAACAGGAATAGAAGCCGGGATGAAGCTCAATCCTGATTGCTGGATAGTTGGAGGGGTGGCAAGATCTACACAGTGGGTACAGATATTTGCTGACATAACAGGTTTTAATATGAAGCGACTATCTGAAGATGTAGAGGCTCCCTATGGCGATGCATTCCTCGCTGGACTAGGCACAGGAGTATTTAACTCATCAAAAGAAATTAAGAACTGGATAGATTTCAGACCGCTAATTAAGACCAATAAAAACGTATATAAACAGTACGAGAAATATTACAATATTTTCCTGAAACTCTACGAAAACACGAAAGACCTAATGAAAGAGATATAGTTTTCTCATTTGGTGAACGAGACCCGCGAACTGAGACCGGAGATCCGATTAAACCCACTTGAAAAAACTTTTTCATTTACCATCTCCTTAATGACAAAAGCGTCTTAAAAAGGCGCTTCCTTTTTTATATTGGCCATTACCCTCATTCATATTGTCCAACCACTCTAATGGACGATTACGTACGTTGGACTCTGCGCACAACCCACAACCGACAACATGTTTTGTCTATTTTAAGAATTCCACCCTTGAGGGTGGCCAGTTGTACTTAGCTGGGGGTGTAAATTTTTGATTTCATCCACGAAGCGCATATCCGAGCGCGGCTTGCATATCCTGAGCTTTGCTCAGCATATCCGATTGTTCCTCAAATCGCATATCAAAGGTTTTTGAGAACTTTCTCAGATTCTCGATTTATTTTTTGGTTTTTTGAACTTACGAAAAACCCACAACCCACTATCGTACAACGTCCCTTCGTGTCAAATTCACACCCAGCCT